>DUGO01000032.1 GCA_013331375.1 Candidatus Methanoperedentaceae archaeon
GGCTGGAAAAATCCCCAAAGGTACTATCGGGTTAAAGGCGTTCCGTGAAAAAAGTTATGTCACTATAGTAATCGACGACGACGGCAAAGGCATGGACCCCGGGAAGTTCCGGCAGCTTGCATTCGATAACGGCATCATGACTGAGGACCAGGCAGCAAAACTATCAGATGCCGAAGCCCTGAATATTGCTTTTCATCCAGGTGTAACGACCTCGCAGAAGGTGACGGATATCTCGGGACGCGGCGTGGGGCTGGATGTGGTCAAGACCAGGATAGAAGGGCTTGGCGGTT
Source organism: Candidatus Methanoperedentaceae archaeon (assembly GCA_013331375.1). Lineage (GTDB taxonomy): Archaea > Halobacteriota > Methanosarcinia > Methanosarcinales > Methanoperedenaceae > UBA10536 > UBA10536 sp10536u. Next base: position 291 of record DUGO01000032.1, read on the forward strand.
CCGTGAAACTCGAATCGACACTCGGCATTGGCACACGGATCACGCTGCAGCTGCCCATCACGGTCGCCATCATACAATCACAGATGGTGAAAGTAGGCGGCAACGTGTATGCGATACCCATAACCAATGTGGTCAGGGATGTTACCATACACAGGGAACAGATAAAGACCGTGAAGTCGGAAGAAGTCGTAATGATAAGGAATGAGGTCCTCCCCATAGTCAGGCTGAATAAGCTGTTCGGGGTCGAGGGCAACGGTTCGGAAAAAATGGTAGTTGTGGTCGTGGAGAAGCACGGCAGCAACATCGGGCTTGTGGTCGACCAGCTCATAGGACAGCAGGAAGTGATAATCAAGAACCTCAACAACAGGCTCCTGAAAGGGCTCAAGGGATTCGCAGGCGCTACGATACTGGGCGACGGCAATGTCGCGCTAATCATTGATGTGGGGACCCTGCTATGACAGCTGTCAATGTCCTGCAAAGGAGCGTACCGGTACATGAGGATGACCGGGATTTCGCAGACCTCAAAGCCATCATAAAGAAAAAGATCGGGTTCAACTGCAATGAATACAAGCAGGCGCACCTGAAGCGCAGGCTGGCGGTGAGGCTGCGGGCGAGCAACACTACATCCTATAAGGACTATGCGTCAATCCTGCTGAAAAACAGCGAGGAGCCCGGATACCTGAAGCAGGTACTCACAGTGAACGTAACTGAATTGTTCAGGAATCCCGAAACATATGAGTCGTTCGGCAGGAATGTGCTTCCGAACCTGATACGAAGCAAAGAGTCCGACAGGAGGATACGGATATGGAGTGCGGGCTGCTCGAACGGTGAAGAAGTCCACTCCATAGCGATATTGCTTCTTGAGGCGCTGGGTTCCAGGGCGAGGAGATTCGATATATCCATCCTGGGCTCAGATATCGATGACGAATCGCTTGAAATTGCAGCGAAAGGTCTGTACAAGCCAAAGAATATCGAGAAAATACGTAAGGAACGCCTGAGCCGGTTTTTCACGAGGATGGATGACTATTACACTGTTACGGACGATATCCGGGATATTATCCGCTTCAAGCACCATGATATGATATCTGGCGTGTGCCTTGGCGGATTTGATGTAATATTCTGCAGGAACGTCACCATATATTTTGACCAGAAACTGCAGGAGAGGCTGTACATGAATTTCTATAATTCGCTTAACGATGGCGGTTATTTCGTGATGGGAAAAACAGAAACACTGGTCGGACCCGCCGGCCGGATGTTCAGACCTGTTGACCTTAAAGAAAGAATATACCAGAAGGTGAAACAATAATGAACGAACCGAGAACACTTGATGAAAACCAGACCGACGCACTGAAAGAGGTCGATTCCATAGGGATAGGGCATGCCACGACTTCGCTGTCGAATATGCTGAACAAGAAAATAGACATTTCCCTGTACAACATCAGGTTCGTACCCCTGATGTATATCCCCAAGCTGCTCGAAGCCGAAGTTACGGTAGTAGGTGTTATACAGCAGCTAAAGGGGAGTCTCAATGGCTATATCCTGTTCATGCTGCCAAAGCACAGCGCCAAGTTCCTGGTAAAATCGATGCTTGACGAGCCCTGTGCAGGCGACGCGTTCAGTGAAATGGAGCAATCTGCACTGAAGGAACTGTGCAATATAATGAGCGGCACATACGTTACTGCACTGTCCGATTTCCTCGGGCTGCCAATAGGGCTTTCCACGCCATCCCAGATATACGATATGGGTGACTCGATAGTCAACCAGGTCATCAGCATGATGAGCCAGGATGTGGAAAACGTGCTGTTCCTCAGGACGGAATTCGACATCATCTCAGACAAGATGTTCGGGAAAATGCTAATATTTACGGATTCCCTGTCTCTTCCGAAGATGCTTGAGGCTATGAACAAGAAGCTGGCAGAAGAAGGATAGGTCCCCGAAAAAACACGGAGAAGTTCCAGATGGAAGGGTCAGCAGATAATTTCATAAAGTACACAGCCCATACGCTCGAACCGCATTTCGGGCAGCTGTCAGGTTCGCTTGTCCGCATAGTCCAGATTAAGAAAAGACTGCATGCCGAATCAAAGCGAAATGATTACATGGAGTTCATCGACCAGCTCGAACTCAATATGAGCGGTCTGACTGACGACCACAATGCAAATGAAATCTGCAACGCCCTGCGGATAAAGGTTGCAGATATATTCCGCAAGACCAGTGTCCCTCAGCCCACAAGCGCACCGAGCTCCGCGGCTCCGGCTCCCGGAGCGGATGTCGAAACAGAACTCAGCACCAAAATCATCCTGTTCCTGGACAGGAATCCCCGCGCTTCTGAAGAGGACATAACGGACTACGCAAAGTTCCTGGCTCTTGAGTATGGCGGCGATCTGAACCAGACTGAAAAATTCAAGAGTTATATAAAAAAGGGAATGGGTCTCAACCTGGTTGTTGAAGGGATAAATAAGTTTCTGGCACAGTTCCCAAAGCCTTCAGGTAAAGACGTGGACGATTTTGTCAGGTACATTAATCTTTCGAACCCTGGCATCAGTGAGGCAGAGCTCAGGGAACTCGTTGAACGGGAACGGCTTATACGCAAATTCCACTGGGCAAAGCCGGGAGCTGCCAGAGAAATTCAGGCAAAGCCAGGCGCAGCTCCGGAAAATGCTGCTAAAAGCACGGCTCCTGTCACAATCGGTCCTCCTGTGAATGAAGCCCAGAGAATCCCTGAGGAAACGGTAAACGAATTTGTGGAATCCATCCAGGACAGGATAAGAAAATCCAGAGATTTGCTGCGAAAAACAAAATAGCAGGAGCGGAGCCATATTGTGACCAGAGAACGAATAGATGTAGGAATCGCAGAGTGTGTGGTTGCCCACAACCCCGCAGTACTTGTAACAAAGGGTCTTGGCTCCTGTGTTGCGGTACTGCTGCGCGACAGTATGGCAAAAGTGGGAGCTATGCTCCACATCGTTCTTCCAAGCATGGAACTTTCAAGTAACAGGGAAAACCCGTTTAAATATGCGGATACGGGTATTGAGACCGCAGTTGGCGAGATGCGGAAGATGGGTTGCTCAATAAACAGGATGGAAGCCAAAATTGCCGGCGGCGCCTGCATGTTCCATTTCGATAACATGACCATCAATATAGGGACTAAGAACGTCGGCGCCGTAATGCAAAAACTCGACGAGCTTGGAATCCCCATCATTGCGAATGACACGGGCGGCGATTACGGAAGAACGGTTGAGTTCGATATCTCGGATGGGAGTATGATGGTAAAGACCGCGCTTTTCGGTATCAGGAAGATGTGAGAGTTTTTCATCCGTCATCGGTTAAG
>DUGO01000011.1:0-264 GCA_013331375.1 Candidatus Methanoperedentaceae archaeon
GGCTTCTTAATGAACTTGATATAGAGGGAATCAAGTATATTGCCGATATTCCCTGCGATACACGAGTCTGGTTGAATAAACCAGATGTTGGAATACCTCAAAAAAATGGAATCCGTGGGCGGAATCCGACCATTGAAAAAGTTATCGGCAATGATAGTCCTTTACGAGTTGATAATTTAGCGAACGAGTTGGATTTGTCGCAATGGCATCGTGTGTATCTGCGTGATTCGGAACGAAAAGAAATGTGGTGTAAACTGGCATGTC
>DUGO01000011.1:334-3338 GCA_013331375.1 Candidatus Methanoperedentaceae archaeon
GAGAATGATACCAAATATCAATTCTCAAATGCCCCTGTTGAAACAAGTATTGGAAAATTGGGAAAAATGTCGTGCAGCCGTTATTGGATTGAACGTGCGCCCCATTGTCCTAAAATGCGATACTTAATATAGGGATGAACTACTAACCCCATTCGGGATTATCATGGTTTGTCCACGAGGAGAAATTAAAGTTGTAGATGCCACGGAGATCATTGAATTTCATTGGAATTTCATGGNNTGGAGCTGGGAAGAATTTTTTGATTTTCAATTAAGTATTCTAAATTAGGATAGTGCCGAAAAATCAAAAGCAAGAGAACCGAAGAAATGCAAAACCATCGAGCATTGGCGTTGATGCACTGCACCTTCCAGTGCGGAGTATTGACTCCTCAAAACCCTTCGCGTCCGCACCCGCCCCATTGTCCCAATCCATAAATGATAATAAAATAGATATCCTTATACCTGCGGGAAACCAGAGTTGACACTTCCCCATGCAAACCACTCCCGGCATTGAAACCGTATCCGGGCTCTCTGAGGCTGACGCGCAAAAAAAGCTCGCGGATGAGGGCTACAACGAGCAGTCCTCACAGAAGCGGCTGAGCCTTCTGTCCATGCTCGCCAGGGTGCTGCTTGACCCTATGCTCCTTTTGCTTCTTGCCTCGGGGCTGATTTATCTTGCCATCGGCGAGGAAAACGATGCCCTGATGCTGCTATTCTTCGTTTTCGTTGTCGTGGGCATAACGCTGTACCATGAGAGAAAGACCGAGCGTGCGCTTGAGGCGCTAAAGAACCTTTCAAGCCCCAGGGCACTTGTCATACGAGATGGGAACCAGAAGAGAATACCGGGACGTGACGTAGTCCGTGAGGATATACTCATCTTGCGTGAGGGCGACCGTGTGCCCGCTGATGGCGTGGTGCTTTTCTGCGCCAACCTCATGATAGACGAGTCCCTGCTCACGGGAGAATCCCTGCCTGTCAGGAAATCGCAGTGGGACGGAAGTACCGGGTATAAGCAGCCGGGCGGGGCTGATTTGCCGTACGTGTATTCCGGCACTCTTGTTGTCCAGGGGCACGGCGTAGTGCAGGTAACAGCCGTGGGCATGAAGACCGAGATGGGAAAAATCGGGAAGGCGCTTCTCACGATCGAGGAGGAAGAGACCCCGCTGCGCAGGGAGACCGGGCGTCTCATCCGCGATTTTGCGCTCGGCGGGCTCTTGCTGTGCGCCCTTGTAGTCGTGGCATACGGCATGACAAGGGGCGACTGGCTTCATGGGCTGCTTGCAGGCTTGAGCCTGAGCATGGCGCTACTCCCTGAGGAGTTCTCAGTGGTCCTGCTGGTCTTCCTTGGTCTTGGGGCGTGGCGCATGTCAAAGAGGCAGGTGCTGGTGCGCCGGACGCCAGCCATCGAGACGCTCGGCTCAGCTACTGTGCTGTGCGTGGACAAGACTGGCACACTGACGCAGAACAGGATGATACTGAGTTCACTCTTCTTCCGGGGTGAGCATTACAATGCAGAGAAGAACGGCGACCTGCCCCTGCCCGAAAAGTTCCACGAGCTGCTTGAGTTCGGTTTCCTCGCAAGCCAGACCGACCCGTTCGACCCGGTTGAAAAAGAGATAAAAAAAGGCACTGAAAAATTCCTCTCAAATACAGAGCACATCCACAGGAACTGGAAGCTTGTCCGCGAGTATCCCCTCTCGAAAAACCTGCTTGCGCTGTCGAATGTGTGGGAATCCTACGATAAGCGCAAGCACGTGATAGCTGCAAAGGGCGCGCCTGAAGCCATAATAGACCTCTGCCATCCTGATGAAAAACGCAGGGCTGAGCTCATGTCAGAGGTGCAGAGGATGGCGGACAGGGGCTTGCGGATTCTGGGANNGGGTGTAGCCAGGGCCAGTTTTAAAGAAGACATTTTGCCGGGGGAACAGCATGATTTCGATTTCGAGTTCATCGGCTTGCTGGGTTTTATCGACCCCGTGCGCCCGTCGGTAGCCAGCTCTCTTAAGGAATGCTACGATGCCGGCATCCGGGTAATCATGATAACCGGTGATTATCCCGGCACAGCCATGCATGTTGCATCAGCGATAGGGCTGCATGATGCTGACAGGTACATAACAGGACCAGAGCTTGCCGGTATGAGCGAGCCGGAGTTGCGGGAAAAGATAAAACTCATCAACATCTTTGCTCGTATGATTCCAGAGCAGAAACTTGCGCTCGTGAACGCCCTGAAGGCTAACGGGGAGGTGGTCGCCATGACCGGTGACGGCGTGAACGATGCACCGGCATTGAAATCCTCACACATAGGCATTGCCATGGGTGAGAGGGGGACGGACGTGGCGCGTGAGTCCTCTTCGATAGTGCTGCTGAACGATGATTTTTCATCCATAGTGGCTTCGGTCAGGATGGGCAGGCGCATCTACGATAATCTCAGGAAGGCAATGGGCTACATTTTTTCAGTCCACGTGCCTATCGCAGGAATAGCGCTCTTTCCTGTGCTGTTCAAACTACCCCTGGTGCTCCTCCCTGCACACATCGCGTTCCTTGAGCTTATAATTGACCCATCCTGCTCAACCGTGTTCGAGGCAGAGCCCGAAGAAAAGAACATAATGCAGCGGAAGCCGCGGGTGCTGAGCGAGAGGCTTTTCGGGAAATCCGGATTGATGACCGGTCTCCTGCAGGGCATCGGCGTGCTGGCAGCGGTGACAGCAGTATTCCTTTACGCATTATATATGAACAAAGGCGAGCCAGAGGCACGCACGCTCACGTTTGCCACGCTTGTAGTAGCAAACCTCTCACTGATAGTGACCAACCTGTCATGGTCTCGCAGGCTTCGCGATATTCTTGGCTCTGAAAACAGGGCGTTCTGGCTCGTTACGACCGGAGCAGTCCTGGCTCTGGCACTTGTGCTCTATGTTCCTGTCCTTCGAGAGATGTTCCACTTTTCAGTACTGCACCCTGATGACATCCTTCTCGTACTGCTGGCAGGTACGCTCAGCGTGTTCTGGAG
>DUGO01000054.1 GCA_013331375.1 Candidatus Methanoperedentaceae archaeon
CGTGCGCGGGGCAGCTCTTTGCGCAGATGGCGCAGCGCGTGCATTTCGACACGACAGGGTGAGGCTCGACCTTGACAAGCCCGTTAATGAGCGGCACAAATAGGGACATAAGTGAGGAGAACATGCGCATGGAGGCTGGCTTTTTGAAATCCGGAACCGCAACGTTATCAATCTGTTCCCCGAGAACGGATATCTTGCTTAAGTCCCCGCATCCGAGCCCTCTCTCATGCGCGAATTTTGTTGTGAGTATCGCGCCCGGCTCGAATCCAACAATCTTACCCGCCACGGCATCGAGAGCAGGCGGGTCAAAGCTTGCGAGCACGAGTCCGACTTTTCTCGGCTGTCCGTGCCTCGGGCCATCGCCCTCCATGCCCACAACGGCATCCATTACCGCAATATGCGGCTTTAGCGCCGAATAGATATCCACAAGCGCGCTGCTGAATCTCTCATTCGTGACCAGGGCATGGGCGAGCATCCTGGTTTTCTGGGGCACTGCGCCGAACATGTTCTTCACGGCTCCTGTGAACAGGGTGCTCCCGTGCGTCTTCAGTTTCGGCATGGAGATGATGACGTCAGCCTCAAGCGCCAGCCTCGCAGCGTATATCTTTTTCAGCTCCATTCCTCCAGGCACGTCCACCTCGACGAATGAGTCAGGAACGGTCTCGAACTGCAGCGCCTCTGCTTCCAGCTCCTCCGCNNTCCGCAGCCTGCATTATGCCTGACATCTTCATTGCGTTGTTCTTGCCGCCTGCAAAAAGAAAGCCCGGGGAGTCAGCGACGAAAGGCACGCCTCCGGCATCCCGGACCAGCTTTATCATCGCCCGCACGAGCGAAGGATGCGTTGTGGCTGCCCTTTCTGCCTCCACGGGCGCGAGAATGTTGACCTTGAGCAGCACCCTGTCACCCGGCTTTATTATTTTCCCGGAGCCGCCTATGAGGTCGAGCGAGCGGCGCACCGCATCTTCCACCTGCCCTTCCCCATAATCACGGCACCTGACAATGGATACTTCTGATGTCATTTTCCAGCCTCTCATGTGACAAGGAGGTACATCTCAAGCAGTATGCTCCCGATGACAGCAGCCAGACCGGCTCCGAGCACATAGCAGGGCGGCTCCCATTTGTACACAGGTCCTGCCTGCGCTTCCCACAGCCCGCCTGCGATGAAGAGCACTGAGCCCGCGTTCAGGAGCCAGAATACCGCCCACCTCACGCCTTCATTGACCTGTGTATGTGAGATGAGCAGGGCGAACGCGATATCAAGCAGACCGAGCACGATGAGATAAAATCTCGCAAGCCCGTGCGCGTACTGTCTCCAGAGCACTTTTTCGGACCTGTGATCCTGTGCATCCCTGAAGTTGTCGGATGTGGTGACAAAGCCGAAATCGAACAGCATCCCGAAAAGCACAAACGCAAGACCGAGGACTGCATGAAGCTCAAATAATTCCATGTAACGCCTCCATCCATTCAGACATCAATATCATCCTCAGCGACCTCAATTTTATCACTTCCCGGCGTCCTGTCGCCTGAAATCTTCTCAAGTATCGCGATGAGCTGTGCCTGCTCGGCAGGGGTGAGCAGCCCTAACATGTGCCGGATGCCAGCCTGTATCTGCTCCTGGTACGCTGCTGCGACTTTCGTTCCCCTTGCTGTCAGCACGACATACACCAGCCTCCTGTCGCCGTGGTTACGTTCCCTCCTGAGAAGCTTTTTCCCGACCAGCCTGTCAACAAGCCCCGTGGCAGTGCTGACGTTTATGCCGAGCACTCCTGCAAGCCCGCTCATCGTGCTTCTCTTTTCCCTGTGTATATGCGCGAGCGCAAGGAGCTCGGGCTTGCTAAGGCTCGCATCGCATGCCGAGCCCTCCATCATTACGAAGAGCCTGCTGATGCGGTTCATCGCCCCTATGAATCGCGCCACGTTATCCCCTGTATCTGCCATTTTAGCCATTCAGTCCTTACAGCTTTCTCCTATGGTACTTCGTGTATTAAAAGTTTTTGTATTTGGAATATACTGAAAATAAATGATTCACAATTTGAACTATTTTGATAACGAAATAAGAAGGAAACCTCGACAGGCGCAGGATGGACGATGGGCGCCCTTGCAAAGTAACAATCTTAAAAAGCAAAGGATATATACACGCTGCGCGAATTCCCTCATATGGACTGGAGGCGCACCGCAGGGATACTGGCATTCGCAGGAGCGGTACAGCTCATCCTGGGCATGCTTATCGCTGAGTTCCTGTATCCCGGCTACAGCAACTCGCAGAACTACATCAGCGACCTTGGCGCGACCTGCCGCAACACATGCGTGATATATGAGCCCACAGCCACGATATTCAACACGTCCGTGATTCTGCTCGGCATATTCATGATAGTGATCGCATACGCTCTCTGGCGAGAGTTCGGCAGCATTGTGTTCTCGGTGCTTGTCGGGCTTTCAGGGCTGGGAGCCGCAGGCGTGGGGCTCTTCCCTGAGACGTACGGCTGGCTTCACTTCGTTGTGTCCTTCATGGTGTTCTTCTTCGGAGGCTTGTCGGCTGTTGAATCGTACTGGTTCGTTAAGGCACCGTTCTCATATTTTTCAGTCGTGCTCGGGCTTGCCAGCCTTGCCGCGCTAGCAGTGTTCGGGCTTGACATGAATCTCGGGCTCGGTCCGGGAGGCATGGAGAGGATGATTGCATATCCCGTGCTCCTCTGGGGCGTGGGATTCGGGTCGTACCTGATGCATGAAAAGGTTGAATGACGCAACCCTGGTGTTCCAACCTCCGTTAATCTAAGAAACCTTTACATACGCCTCCGCCAATATCACGGCAGGAGCATAGTATGGCACAAGTCACAGTCAGTCTCATCAAGGCAGATGTGGGAGGCTATCCCGGGCACGCAAGCGTACACCCAGAGCTTATTGAAACCGCGAAAGCAGAACTGAAGGAGGCAAAGCGCAGCAGGC
>DUGO01000038.1 GCA_013331375.1 Candidatus Methanoperedentaceae archaeon
GACTCCGTGGAGCTTGGCTTACCAACACCAACATGCCCATCTTCATTGGTAACCTTACCAACGTACCGCCATCTCTGCTTTTTCCCAATCTCATCCCATGTAACCTCATATTTGTACGCCTGTTTACCAATGCGCTTGACCTGTAGGCTCATGTTCTCACATTGGTAAGTTGTATCTATATTACAATATAGATAATTGTAATAAGATATATTGATTAGCAATATTTATTAGTTGAGATGGTCAGCAGAAATGAAACATGGAACAGTTGACGTCATCAAAAACCATTCTGGAAAGTATTGTTTCTTTGAAAATCCTGGCAGAAATTCAGGAATCGAACGGTATCGAACCTGAAATTCCTGCAATCACTGAACCGCAAAGTTGATTAGCATAGTTGTCTATATATTGGTGGAGTGCAATAGTGATTATCGTAGGAGCATAAAGCGCACGCGCATGCTCCCGGGGGGCAGGGGTAGTTGAATAGGAGTGTGGGTGGAAATCAGGAGCATTCGGAAGAGACCTGTAAGGCTATCCTCGAGAATATCCCTCTCAGCATAGCGTTCCTTGACAGGGATTTCAGGTACATCAAGGTGAACAAGCAGCATGAGCTGTGGTCAGGGAAGAGCGAATCAGAGCTTCTGGGGAGGCACTGCTACGACACCGTGGGGCAGTACAGGAACAATCCCGAAAGGAGAGGCAGTGACAGGATTTGCGATGGGTGCGGGACAAGGCTGGCATTCGAGACCGGGAAGATCCAGAAATATATCCGGGATTTCAGGGATGCCACGATTGAGGTCACAACAGTCCCCGTTTTCGACAGGGATGGGAGAGTCAACAGGTTCATCGAGATCGTGCGGGACGTCACGCTCTCAGCAAAAAAAAGAAGGCAGATGACCAAGCAGCTTGAAGAGTCTGAAGAGAAATACCACCGCCTCTGGGAAAAATCGTCTGACGGCATTTTCATAGCCCAGGACGATGCGTTCAGGCTGACCAACCCGAGCTTCAGGAGGATGCTGGGCTACGGGGAAGCTGAGCTATCGTCGATGAACTATCTCGGGCTTGTGACCCCGGGATACAGGGAGCGCATACAGGAGCTGTATGAAGAGATCATGACCGGGAATGCCTGCATCCACAGGATAGAGAACGAACTCCTCACAAAAGAAGGTGAAAAGATCCAGGTTGAGCTCACCACAGTGCCCTTACACTTTGAGGGAAGGCTGGCAGTCCTCGGGGTTGTCAGGGATGTGACCGAGCTGCGGAGCTACATGCGTGAGATCGAATCCGGGAAGCGCTATCTCGAAAGCCTTCTTCGCAGCATACGTGACGTGGTCATCAGCACTGACAGCGGCAGGAATATCATCAGCTGCAATGAGGCGGTAGAGAGGGTATTCGGCTATGCCGAGAACGAGCTTGCAGGTAAGCCATTCAGCATCCTTCGGTCTGAGGAGCACAGGAACAGGAGCATACGGCTTGGAAGCCCTGCCCTGAAGGCTCTTATGGAGACCGGGTATTATTCTGATGACAATTACGAGTTCAAAAGAAAGGACGGTGAGATATTTCCTGCAAGCTTTAGCGCCTCCGTTATCAGGGATACCGGTGGAAACAGCATCGGGCTTGTAGGGATAATCAGGGATGAGACCCGGCGCAAGCAGGTGGAGCAGGCATTCCTTGAATCAGAGGAGAGGTCCAGGAAAATTGTCGAGAACTCAAGCGACATAATCTGGATTACTGATTTCAACGGGACGCCGTTCTTTGCGAATAATGCGTGTGCAGAAAAGCTCGGATACGGTACTGGCAGGGACAGGGCGCCGCTTGACCTCGTCCACCCAGACGACCGCCTGTATCTGAAGGACAACATGGACAGGCTCATCAGGGAGAAGAGCTCACTCCGCAACGTTACCTGCAGGTTCAAGAACAGGTACGGTCAGTGGCTCGACCTGATAATCAATGCAGAGCGGGTATCCCTGGGAGGGAAGGAATATATCCAGAGCGTGGCAAGGGACATTTCGGAGATAAAGGAAGCTGAGCGCCTGAAATCGGAATTCATTGCCAACATGAGCCATGAGCTGCGGACGCCGCTCAGCGCTATCATCGGCTATACAGGGATACTTCTCAACAGTTCGGAGCTCAAATCCGCGCCTGAACAGGAAAAACAGTTGAACCTTATCAGGAAAAATGGGGAGAAGCTCCTTGCCATGATAAACGACCTTCTCGACATTTCAATAATAGAGTCCGGCAGGATGAGCGTTACGATAGAAAAGTTCCAGGTCAGGGGAATCGTCGAGGATGTGGTCGATGCCTTCAGACCCGCTTTTGACAGCAAGGGTCTGGCAGTGGACTACCAGACGGAAGATATCGAGATGTTCAATGACAGGCAGAAGCTGGTACAGATAATGACGAACCTTGTCGATAATGCTATAAAATACACGGAGCGTGGCTCGGTAAGCATCACCGCTCGCTGCACGGACGATTACCAGCTTTCGTTAAGCGTGGCAGACACCGGTATAGGCATAAAGAAAGAAAACCTCAGAGGGCTTTTCCGGGCATTCTACCAGATAGACGGCTCAACTACACGGAGGCGCGGCGGGGTTGGTATCGGGCTTCATCTCACAAAGAAGCTTTCTGAACTCATGGGGGGCAGTATCGGCGTTGTCTCGGAACCGGGCGTGGGAAGCGTGTTCACTGCAACTTTGCCCATTATCTATCGCGGGAGGATGCCTGACCGCAAGGAGACCGTGAATGGCTGACAGGACGATAATGATAGTGGACGATAACCCTGATACCCAGTACATACTCGGGCTTGCGCTCGAAACCAGCGGGTACAGGGTGGAGTCCTTCCTGAACGGGACTGATGCGCTCGCCAGGGCGAAACAGGGCGGCATTGACCTCGTGGTTTCCGATATCCTGATGCCTGATATGGACGGGTTTGAGCTCTGCTGGGAAATAAAGTCCAATGAAAAAACAAAGAACATCCCCTTCGTGTTCTACACTGCTTACTACAAAGGCAGGTCTGACGAGAGGTTTGCAATGAATCTCGGCGCCCAGAAGTTCATTTGCAAACCCGCAGACCCGGACGAGTTCGTGGGGACTATCAGGCAGGTAATTCAAGATTGCGAAAAGGGTATAATTACGTCCCAGGACTGCGCCTACCGCGACATTGACACGTTCCTCAAGGACTACGTGCACAGGCTTAAAGGAAGTATAGAGAAGAACATTCTCGGCATGGACACGGACTCACGGGCGGAAAATGACAGCGGCGACAGGGAAGCGGTATCCGAAGCCGCACCCCTACGCCAGGAAGAGCATGCCGGCAGCGCCAATCCAGGCATTGACATGAGGTCATATGAAGATGTCATTATCACTACGTTGTCCTCATCCAGGGGCGGCTTCACAACAAACAGGCTTGCAAAGACAACCGGCATCAGCCGGACGACCATTATCAAGTACCTGTCGGTGCTCAAGGAGAGAAAAATAGTGGATTTCGTGAATATCGGTCCTTCCAAGCTCTGGTTCTCAACTAAAAAATCAGGTCCATAGCCGCAGCCTGGCTATGTAATACAATGCATAAATCATGAGCAGTATTATAGCCACGATGATCGCGTCCCCTACCGGGTCCCTGTGTACCGGTCTGCCCGGATAATTGACCCGCATGCTGCGAATGTGTTCGAGCGAGGCTTCAGGAGAAAGCCCGTGTATCCTGCCAAAGAGCCTGTATTCAGCCATGTCAATGTGCATGAAGAATGCCTTTTTCGGGTTCCTGCTGATCCAGGCGAGGGCATCACTCACACTGATGAGCACGGAATATAGCTTCGAAGAATAGACCGACAGGGGCTCCCGTATGAACCACATGAAAGCTCTTCCTGCCCTGCGATAGAGCCAGTCAATATCCAGGCTGAGCGTGCGTTCCGGAGCCAGCCTGTCGCGCAGAAGGAAAAAACCAAGACCAGTGAACGCAACAAGCTGGACTGCGCCGACGATATGCTCACCTGTGTACGGGACATAATCAACCTGGTACGGCAGCAGGCTGAATAGAGCGGCTGGATACACGCCCACGAATATGCCGAGCAGCGCCACGAGCCCCATTGCCAGCAGCATGTTGGCTGGCGGCTCACGCGCAGCCAGCCCTGCATCTTTTGAGAAGAACGTGAAGTACGGCAGCCGAAGCCCCGTGTGCAGGATGGTCCCGGCTGAAGCAAGTGTGAGAAGCAGCCAGACAATCGCCAGGTGCCGTTCGCCTGCTGCAGATATTATCATTGACTTGCTCACGAAACCGCTGAAGAGCGGGAACGCTGAGATGGACAGTACCCCGATGATATAAAGAGCCAGCGTCAGGGGCATGTACCTGTACAGACCTCCCAGTTCGGTCAGCCTGCTTTTTCCGGTCATGAATATGACCGACCCGGCACCCATGAAAAGAAGACCCTTGTAGAGTATATGCGAGAAAGCGTGGGCAACCGAGC
>DUGO01000221.1 GCA_013331375.1 Candidatus Methanoperedentaceae archaeon
GAGTGGACGGGTGAGGTATGCATAGTAATCAAAATCAACAACACCTGCCCGGTTGCCTGGAAGAAGCGAGCCCACGAAATTCTTTGCTGCTATCTTGCGGTAACCGTACGGGTCGTTCCAGCTCATGCTGCCGGAACTGTCAAGCGTGAACAATACATCCACGTAGACGACATCTACACCTCCGCCGCGACCCGTGTTCATTTCAGCTTCGAACAATGCATTCCAGTTGGGCACATTGAAAATGGCGAATGTTGAGAAATGTGACGTGACCCCGGAAACGGTATCATTGGTTATGTCAACGGTCGAAGGTATCTGGATAAATGTGCCAAGGCTCTCATTGAAATAGAATAGAGAGATGTTGGAGGCGTCATCTGCCCTGGACGCATCGATTGGCAAAGTGACAGTTGCACTCTCAAACGTGCCGTTCAGGCTGAAATCGATAACAGGGCTTACAAGTGCCGGATTTTCCGTAAATCCGGTCGAGGTGACGTTATATATTTTCAGGTCTTTTGCAAGGTCGCCCGTACCTGTGATTGATGCGCTCGCGCCGAGATTGCTATCCTGTTTCGTGGAGGTGTACGTCTCATCGCCATCAGGTATGCCGTCGCCGTCCGTGTCCGGATTGCGCGGGTCTGTGCCAAGCCTGAGTTCAGAGTCATCGCTGAGCCTGTCGCTGTCCGTATCCTTTGACAGGGGATTTAGCCCCAGGTTCACTTCAAAACCGTCAAGCAGGGTGTCCCCGTCAGTATCATCCACAAGCGGGTCTGTCCCGGCAGCCTGCTCCTGTATATTGGTGAGGTTGTCGCTATCGATGTCCTCATCCGGGTCAGGTATGCCGTCGCTGTCCGAATCTGCCATGCGGACGTCCGTAATGAGCCCGAGTTTCATCAGTTCGAAATAATCAGTAAGCCCGTCGTCATCAGTATCCTCCTTGAACGGATCTGCCCCGATACGCGATTTTGCAAATGCAGGAAGGCTTCCGCCAAGCATTTCGTACCCGTCTAGGATTCCGTTGCCCGCCTCGTTCTCAGGCGTGAGAGAAGAATCCGAATCCGGGTTCTGCGGGTCGAATCCGAGCTGCAGTTCATACGATGCGGGTAAATAATCCCCATCGAGAAGTATCGTAACTGTTCTTGTCCTGCCTGCAATGTCCGTGCCCGCAAGCGTGATGTTGTTGATTCCGGTGAGATTTACCCGGGTTGAGAAATTTCCATCGATGACCGGTACTATTGATGAGCTGTCGTTATGGGTCAGGGTTATAGTAGAGGCAATTATTTTATCGACTGAGCCTGAGACCGTAACTGGCTCATTGGATACGGTATCATCCCAGGGTGAGTGTACTGTGATGACGGGTGCCTCATCCTCTGCCCAGACTGTTATCAGGCTTCCGGGTTTGCTCCGCATCTCCACACCGATGGCGTTTGCTCTTTGCAGCGAGACATTTTTCTGTATAAGCTTCACATTCTGGTTGAAGTCGTCCGGGGCAACTGCGAGTTTTCCATTAAGTGTTACAAGCGCGCTGCTTGTCCGGGTGGCAGTTGTTCCATTGCCGTTCAGCACATATAGTGTGAAATTCCCGGGAGCGCTATTTAGGGAAAACGTATCATTGTATTCTTCAGGGATTCCTTCTGTTCGTTCGAATTGTACCGGTCCGTATATTGATGATGCCTCGACAACGGGACTGAAAATAGATAGCAGCAGTATGATTATTGCGGCGAAGGATGTGAATTTTTTCATATTCGTTTTTAACAACTGTCCATAATTTTTAGTTACCTTGGGCTGGAACCTATATAAGTTTTTCTATTTGTTGTGAGTGTAAAATCCGTTGGTGTTGGAATCCAAAAAAACCGCAGATGAACGCAAATGGACGCAGATACGCTTTCAAAAATCTGTGCTTATCGGCGTTTATCTGCATTTTCTTATTTTTTGAATGTTTCATGACAGCCCTCAACACCAAACTTTTTGACAGAACCTATTTGTTTCGGTGATTTTGGGCTATCTGTAAGCTATTCTTTTATACTCAGCCTGCATTAGTTAAAATGGCATACCGGGGTGAGGTATTTTCATGAACAGAAAGGTCTTCGTTCTGCTTGTCCTGGCAATAATCATGATCGCGGTAGCTGCTGCAGTGCTGTTCGGGATACGACCTGCTGTCAAGCCGGATACAACTGACTTCATACAGCTGCCGCCAGGGTTCAAAATAGGCGTTTTTGCGGATAATCTCGACGGTTTGGCTGTGTCTTACCCGGGTCCAAATCCTGGTCCTCGGATGATGCTTCTCCTGAACCACACCCTCTATGTGTCAATCCCAAACAGGGGAAAAGTCGTAGCCCTCCCTGACCTGAACAATGACATGAAGGCTGACAGCACCATCACGTTCATCGATTCACTCAACATGCCGCATGGTATCGATTTCTATGACGACTGGTTCTATATAGCCGAGGAGAACAGGGTCATACGCGTAAGGGACGTTGACAACGACATGAAGGCAGATAACGGGACGCTTGAAGTCCTCATCAATGACCTGCCCACAGGCGGGCATTTCACACGGACCATAAAAGTTCGCAACAACAGCCTGTTCATCAGCATCGGCTCCTCCTGCAATGTGTGCTATGAGAAGGACGAGCGGCGGGCTGCGATAATACGGTGCGACCTCAACGGCACAGGCTGCAGGGTGTTCGCACGCGGTTTGCGTAACGCTGTGGGTTTCATATTCCATCCCGTGACAGGGAAGATGTATTCAACTGATAACGGGCGCGACTGGCTTGGTGAAAACCTGCCGCCTGACGAGATAAATCTTGTGGAGGACGGGAAAAATTACGGCTGGCCGGTATGTTACGGTAAGAACATACACGATACCGATTTCGATAAGAACGTGTACATCCGCAACCCCTGCATGGAGCCGTTTGAGATGCCGAGCCTTGTTGACCTGCAGGCGCACTCAGCCCCGCTCGGGCTAGCGTTCTATTACGGTAACAGCTTCCCGCAGGAGTACAGGGGAGACCTGTTCGTGGCGTATCACGGCTCATGGAACAGGTTAGAGCCGACCGGCTATAAGATAGTGAGCATTGACATGGACACCTTTACAGTGAAGGATTTCGCCACCGGCTGGCTTGATGGCACAAATGTGCGCGGTCGTCCGGTGGACATCATCGTTGCGGATGACGGTTCGCTGCTGGTGAGCGATGACAATGCGGGAAAGATCTACAGGATATATTATAGCTCTTAGCAGGATGTTCCTCTTTTCAGACCCATCTTCATCTCCACGCCTTCCACGTCCCAGTCCCTGACAAGCTCGCCCTCTACATGGATATCGCTGTCCAGCGTGAGCGTACAGGCACGCGCCTCGTGACCTATGAACTCCTTCCAGCCTGCAAGCAGCCCTGAAACACGCGGGTCTTTCACAAGGACGTATGCAGCGACCTCCATGTCAACCTCAAGGTCCATTTCCTTGCGCATTTCCTGGAGCCGCCGCAAGACCTCGCGCGCGTATCCCTCAGCCTCGATATCGTCAGTTACCGATGTGTCAACATAAACGGCGCCATCGGGGAATTCAGCCGCTGCTATATCCTTCGGCATCGAGTCTTTGAAGCTTACCATATCTCCCGTGATTGTTATCTCCCCAGCCTTAGTCGCAAGCGTGGCGCTGCCGCCCGCAAGTGTTCGTTTGAGCTCCTTCCCGTCCAGCTCCTTGAGCGCAGCTGCGACTTTGCCCGCGTCCTTCTTGAAAACAGGACCGAGGGCTGTGAAGTTTGGGATAATCTCGATTGATAACTCATCCCACGCCTCTCCCCTGCCCAGCACCACAATGCTCTTTGCATTGGTCTGCTCCCTGAGCACGGTCTCAAGCATCCTGACCGCCTCGATGGTGTTATCGGTCTTGGGGGCTATCACTATCCGCCTGACAGGCCAGCGCAGCTTCCTCTTCGATTTCTGGCGTGCGTTGGATGCAGCTTCCGTTATTTCCCGGATGGTGTTCATCTGGGCTTCAAGCCCGGTATCGATGAGCGAGGCGTCGGATTTCACCCAGTCGCAGAAGTGTACGGACTCGCGCCCCTCGAGCTCTGCTGCAAGGTTGCGGTACATGCACTCTGAGATGTATGGGGCGAACGGCGCCAAAATCTTAGAGAGCGTTACCAGCACATCGTACATGACCCGGTATGCTGCAAGCTTATCAGGGTCG
This sequence comes from Candidatus Methanoperedentaceae archaeon, assembly GCA_013331375.1. Taxonomy (GTDB): domain Archaea; phylum Halobacteriota; class Methanosarcinia; order Methanosarcinales; family Methanoperedenaceae; genus UBA10536; species UBA10536 sp10536u. The sequence goes on from DUGO01000221.1 coordinate 4,184, forward strand.
TCAGCCTCTATCCACGTCCTCGGTCTTATGAGCTGCACATACCACCTCGACAGGTCTTCGAGCACGAAGTCTGATATTGCACGCACCGCCCTGTGAAGCATGTAGGTTCGCATGGACTCGTCTACCGAATTGATGAGTGAGTTAAGCCTTGAGAGTATCCACCTGTCTACCACTATCAGCGAATCCCGCACCGACTCAAG
>DUGO01000187.1:0-8649 GCA_013331375.1 Candidatus Methanoperedentaceae archaeon
GCAGCCTTGCAGCGTCGTACAGCATGAAATCCGCGCCTATATTGAAAAGTATGTCCCACGTGGGGATTTTCAGCAGCAGGTGCGTGCCCCACGTGTAGAAACGTGCCACGTCGGGGTCCGGGCGCTGCCAGTTGCCGTCTGAGAGGTGCCTGTGAGGGAGAGACGACATATCGAATTCCAGGGATGCATCCCCAAGACCCCGCTCGTGCGCCAGCGCGATGTGGTCAATCTCACTGACCGGGTCATCGTATCCCATGAGCCTTGCCGCTATCGCGTCAGCCGTGACGACATTTTCAGAGACGACTATGGTCCTGAAGTCCACATCATCGCACGAAAGCGGACCGATTGCCTCGCCGCCTATGGTCCCATCGATTATCGTCAGGTTGGGCGTAAATGCCCTGTTTATCCAGTATATGACCTCGTCGATGCCTCGCATGTGGTAGACCGCCTTGTCTATCTCAGGCAGGGTGCCGTACATGTTCTTCATGCCGAGCGTGACCCCTGTCATAAGGTGCGTCTTCATCGCAGGGATGGAGATTATGACGTCCGCATTGACGAGCTCCATAGATACGCGCTCCCTGCCAAGCACGGTCTCATTCCCGAAGTCAAAGTGAACGATTTTAGTTTCAGACAGATTGACAAGCTCGACCTGTTTTCTTTCAGCCCAATCCACCCAGCCCATAGCCTTTGCCTGGCTCCAGAACTTTGTCCATACCATATCAGCGTCGCAGACAACCGGCGTACCCCCTGCAGCGCGTACCATGTCGACAACGATGTCTGCCACCTGTATCGTGGTGTGTGTTCCCGCAAACTCGGGCACGCCACCGCATATGTTCACCTTGATGAGGACGCGGTCGCCCTGCTTGACGAATCCCGCCATCCCTCCTATAGAGTCAATGGCGTGCTGCAGCGCCTGCCCCGCGTCCGATAGCCCATTTTTGACATCAGGGAACCTGACCACGGAATACTTTGAACCTTTCTGGCTTTTACTGCTTTTCACCTCGTTGTATGAATATACTTCGTCCGATACTCTGCTTCGTTTTGAGAGCATGAGCGCAAGCGCATAGCCCATGTATATCCAGACCGGGTACATCGCGAAAAGGATTGCAACCACAGGCAGCGGCACGTCGCCCTTATGAATCCCCGTGACGTCGGAGTGGAACATGAATTCGCTGCCGCTTTGCCCGCCGCACACAATAGGGAACGTGCACCTGAAGACGTCTGCATAGAGCAGCAGGCTGAATGCCACAAATGCGAGCACGACGATCAGCGCGATGGTGATCTTTGCAAGCCTCTCAAGCCCCAACATCCTGCCCGCGAGATAAAGCGCAATGCCTGCAATGAATAGCAGCGGAGGGTCTACTAGGAAGCTCATGCATTCCCTTTGAAGAGAGGGCTATTACAGTATATATAAATTCCTATATCCGACTGGTACAGACAAGAATACACTTAAAGCGGTATTTTCGATGTACCTTCACCCTTCATACGTTTTGCGGTCGGTGGTGTGAAAGCTTTTTATAGTATGAGAGAAATTAGAACTTTGAAATATAAAAAAGGCAACCAGCCTGAAAAATGCTTAATGGAGCGGGTAATTATGGCGGGTCCGGCGGAAGATTTCACAAAACAGTGCGTCAAGATACTGGAGGCTCATTTCGGAAAGCTGTCTTTCACGATCGTTTCTAAAGCAGCATCCAACAAAGTATTGGACAGCAGTTCGACCAGTGATGATTATAAAGAGTTCATCGACCTGATCGAATCGAATATCTCCTCTCTTGCAGGCAAGCATAAAGCTTCTGAGATAGGAGGCTTGCTCAGGGCAAAAGCTATCGAATTCACCGAACGGCAGAAGATACAGAGCGCAAAGGTGCAAGCCCTTGCGGCGGCACCTGCCGCAAAAGCAGAGATGGCTGCGGCACAAGCCCTGAGCCCGGATATAAGCACAGAGATTTCCAATTTCTTACAGAAGAATACGCTTCCGACGGAAGAGGACATCGCAGATTATGCAAAGTACATCTCCCTGAAATACGGCGGAGACTCAAGGCGGGTTGAACATGACATTATAGACCGTATCAAGACCCAGATTAAGAAAACGATCGGCGCTAACCGACTCAGCAGGGAACTGGGCAAGTTTCTATCCCAGTTCCCCCAGCCCGCAAAGACCGATATCGATGACTTTATCCGTTACATCGGGTTCCTGAAGCTGACGTTCAGCGAGACCGAACTGCGGGAGCTTATCGAGAAGGAGAGACTCTACCGGAAGTTCCACGGCACCAGGGAGGAATCCGCTGCGCCCGCGGAGCTAAACCAGTTCATAAGCATAATCCAGTCAACACCCGATAAAGAGGGTATCAAGGATACGATGACCAAGCAGCACCTTGGATACCTGCTCAGGGATGAGTCGGGTAATTCTGATGAGTCCCTGTCCGAAATCGTGAATCTCATATCGCCGGCTGAAAGCGACATGAAGGAAATGCTGGACGGGTACGGTCTCAAACACCTGATAAAGAAAGACGCGAAATAAGCATTACCTGCAACTTCAGGGAGTCCCAGGTGACTGCACTTATTCTACTGCACAGACATCTGTCCCATGTCAGCGATTGCAACGAGCCGCCCGTAAGGGCTGTCCTCCATATACCTGAGGAAGCTCTGCTCTGACCCGGTGCCGAACAGCAGGCTCGACCATGAAGGCTTGTTTATATATTTTACATTCGGCTTCCCGTCAATCCCGCCAAGTTCAGCCGCAATCTTGATGGCTTCCTCAAGGTTGCCGAGATCGTCCACAAGCCCGAGCTCTTTCGCCTTTGAGCCGGTATATATGCGACCGTCTGCGATATCCTTGACCCTGCTCACCGACATGTTCCTGCCTTCTGCGACTTCTGCAACGAACCTCTCGTAAACTTCTGCGACTACCTGGTCAGCATACTGCTTTTCCTGGTCTGACAGACCTCTCCAGGCCCCGCCCATGTCCTTGAACCTTCCGGTCTTTGCAACATAGAAATCGATGCCTTCTTTCTCGTAGCTGCCCGACTTATTCGTGAATACCCAGATGACGCCTATGCTGCCTGTGTACGTATCCGGATTGGCTACTATCCTGTTTGCAGGGGCGCTCATATAATAGCCGCCGCTCGCAGCCATGTCACCCATTGAGACGACAACCGGTTTGCTCGCCTTAGCCTTCCTTACCTCGTTCGCTATCTCCTGGGCAGCAGCCGGCGAGCCCCCCGGGCTGTTCACCCTGATTACAATCGCCTTCACGCTTGTGTCATCTGCAGCCTCGCGGATGCTCCTTGTAATATCCTCTGAAGTCGCATAACCGAAACCGCTCGGGATGTCGCCCGTTATCATGACTCCCTGGGCGTACACCACAGCCACGCTGTCGCCCATCAGGGGTACCTGAAAGATCCATGTCATGGCAAAATACAGTACAACGCCAGTCACGATAAGACCGATTATAATGAGAAATACAAAGGTAACATCGCCGATCCTTTTTTTCTGCTGGACCTGGGGTTCGGTCATATATTCCAGATACTTCCTGCAAGATACTTAATCTTTCAGGTTCACCTGATATAATCATCCAGCGATTTCCGCAGGTACTTTGCGTTAATCTTGCTGATATAATCCCGGACGACCTCCTCGGGCTTTCCATCGTTTGTTATCGTGCCGTTCTCAATGAGTATCGCCCTGTGCGCTACCTCTTTCACGAAATCCATGTGGTGACTGACCAGTACAATCGTCGTCCCGAATGTATTCACGATATTCTTGATTGCGTTCGCAACGCTCCTGAGCGTTATCGGGTCAAGGTCGCCGAAGGGCTCATCAAGCAGCAGTATGTCCGGTCTCGATGCAAATGCAAGAGCAAGCGCAGCCCTGACATTCTCACCGCCGCTCAGCTGGTACGGCTTTGCGTCCAGTGCTGATAACGGCAAATCGACTGCCTTGAACACGGGTTCCGCATATTTTTTCACCTCTGCGATCGGAGAGCTCGGGAACAGCGTCCTGAGTATGGCTGGGGTGAAGCCCAGCTTGGCGAGCGTGTCTTTTGCGTCCTCATCCGGCGTGTCTGTGAGCTGGTACAGCTTGTCAAGCACCATGTCAGGTATGCCCAGCTCGGCAGCCTTTGCACGCGCATCTTCTACTACGTTCTGCCCTTTTACGCCGAGCCTCCATGCAATCTGCTCTTTTATAGTTGAGTGAGGGGAGAGCGCGAATTCCTGGTACATGATTGCCATCCTGCGGCGCAGTTCCATGCGTGCAGGGCTGTACGTGCTTATATCAACCCAGTTGTCCTCATGCATGTATGTTATCTCACCACCGTCAGGGAAGACCAGCCCGTCCATGGCATGCAGCAGAGTGGTCTTGCCTGCTCCGCTCGGACCAATGAGCGCGACAATCTCGCCGTGCCTGAAATTTACGCTCATGTCAACGATATCAAGCACTTCACCCTGCCTGAAAAGCCAGTATCTCTTGGAAAAATCCTTGACTTTTATTTCGAACTTACGCGATTTTCTCTTCGGGAGAGGCTGCGGGACGTCGATGCCTTTTAGGAACTTCCTGAGTATCTCGTCCGGGCTGCCCACCTCCACTATCCTGCCCCCGTCAAGCCAGAGTACCCTGTGCGCAAGGTAGTCGTGGATTTCGGGCAGGTGGGATACGAGGATAATCTTGATTTTGAGTTTCTCGTTCACGGTCTTTATCGTGTCGAGGATCTCCTGCTTTGTGGCAGGGCAGGTCATGGTCNNCGCACGGTGCGAAAGCTCCTCGATGACTTTGGGCCAGTGGGAGGTGATAACGAGCGACATCTTGAAATTCCTGGCTGCGTTCAGTATGGTCTCGTGAACAAGATCTGCCGTTTTGGGATCAAGCGTCCCGGTTGGCGCGTCTGCGAGCAGCAGTATCGGGTTCTTGACAAGCTGTCTTGCAAGAACAACGCGCTGCTTCTCGCCGCCTGAGAGAACGGCTGAGAAGTGCTGTGCCTTGTGGGCTAGACCGACTATTTCCATGTATCTCATGCTCTCAGCCTCAAGCTCGTCGTAGTAGGGTGAGTCCTTGGCTGGCAGGGCTTCGTGCCCCACCTTTGCGACATTGAGCCGCCTGATAATGTTCTCAATCGCGGGTCCTGGCCACAGTGCAAAGTTGCGCTGCAGATGTATGGCTGTAATGCTCTGGAGCTTGCGGATGTCCTCGTTGGTCGCATCCGGCTTGATTGTAAGCCCGTCGAGCTCGATTGTTCCTTCGTTGAAGGGCTCGAATCCGCGCAGGACTTTCATGAGCGAGCTCTTGCCCCCGCCGCTGCGACCCATGACCCCTAAAATCTCGCCGTCCTTCAGGTCGAAACTTACCCCGTCCAGTGCCCGTATCTTTGTGGAGTCGATTTGATACTCCTTGACCAGATTTGTTACCTTAAGCATCTGCAGAATCCTCCAGAACCAAGACCTCTCTAATTGGGATATTGAAGTTATAAACTTATCTCTGCGAGTTTTCAGTGTTTACGGTTCTATATATAGCTGGCGGTTCTTCCAGCGGCGGACTTCAATGTACAGCTCTGGCAGTGGCTTGCGGGGCATGCCCGAAAAAAAAAGAAGAAAAGAGGCTATACGCCTACTTTTCCATAGTCATTATGGCATCCTTGAATAGATAGATGCCACCGTACATGCTTGTGCCGAGGTCATTCCCGTCAATTGACCCGGTTGCGGAGGCGTTTCCCATTGAGGTACTGCCGCTGAACTTGTAGAAATAGTCCCCGAACTTCCCGATGGTGTGATATTTGCTCGTTCCAACCTCCCCCTGCCCAGTCCAATCGACCTGTACAGTCACAGTCTTGTATGACCAGTAGTCTGATATCGTGACTTTAACTGGTGACAGGGTCGCACTCTTGAGCTTGTCCACCGAGAACACGTCTTCAGGAGCCATTGTCTGACCGTACATGCAACTCCAGTATGAGCAAACCGTAACATATACGGTAGTCGTATCGTCGCTTTCAGTTACGTCAACGTACGTAGTGGTGTTATCAACGCCTGCCCATGCGGCATAAGCCGCTGCCCCGTCTTTCCTGATTATCGTCTTCTCTTCCAGCGCAGCCGCGCCCATGGTCATTGAAAGTACCATGAACGCGATTGTGATCACGCTCAATTTCTTCATTAATTAACCTCCCTTTGTTGTGCGCAAGATGTCGCGCAATTTAATTTTTGAATCACACAGTACTTACAATTGGTTGCGACAAGCAGTAATACGAATGTATTACGGAAAACCGCATAAGTATTACTTTAAAAATTTCATTATGTGAAGCGTAATACTTTTAAGACATATTCAACAATATAATATCCAGGCGGTAGCGGGGGTACTGATGAAAGAGCGAAAGTCGATTTCCATTGACAGGAAAGACCTTGAGACATTAAAGCCATTCCTGGCTTCAAGCGGGGACAATCTCAGCCTTGCGATTCGAAATCTTATCGAACATTACAGGAGCGCGAACAGGATAAGCACCGTTACCGGGGACCAGCAGCGCCTGATGATGCTGCGCAACCAGATTATCGAAGAGCGCATAGCAGTGCTCGTGCCTGTGCCATTGATAAAATGGCTGCTCCGGAGGATGCCGGGCGTGCCCCCTCTTGGCACGTTCAGGGTGTTGATGGAGAAGTACACAAGGCTGCTCGGCAAGGACAGCCTGTCGCTTCGCGACTACATAGAAATGGTGAACGCCCAGAGCGAGATCTTCGGGCACAGGATACAGCAGCATGTGGAAATCGCACCCGACACAAAGAACCTTCGGATATCCTTCGAGGCGGAAGACGCCGACCACCTGAAAGGGCTCGTGCTCAACTATTCCTGCATGCTGGCTCACCACCCTCTTAAATTGAAGACAAAGAAAGTGGATGAATCCCCGAACCTGATAATTGTCGAGTTCGGGACATGCGATAGCGAGGATGAGGCATACGCCTCTGTGATAGCGAATTTCGGGCAGAATGCCGTTCTGTACGAGGAGGTGTCTGATAATGTCAGGTTCTGGCGCACAGCCGCGAATATCATCCGGGCTGACAGGCATGACTGCGTTATCATCAGCAGTGATACGCTGCTGGCGCTCATGAAGTCGCGCGACTTCTCGGATGAGTTGTATCGCCTCATTTCCATCATATACTGTGTCTCGGTCGAGGACTGCGGCTATGATGAACTGCTCGGGCACATCAATGACCTGTGCTCCGCGAACGGGCTCCTCACAAGGATTGAGCATGACCAGAACGAGATAAAGGTGTATCATAAGTTCGGCGATGCGGGCGTCATCCAGAGCGTTAATGATACGATCATCAGGACGCTCGGGACCGCAGGGATGCGCTTCATGCCCAAAAAGGAGGGCAAAATAACAATATTGGGCAGGTGGGCTTTGGATACAGAGCCGTGACTGAGCCAGGACCAGGACATGCATGTTCCTATGAGAAGATTTTTAAGCCACATGTGCGATTATGAGTGGAGGGATTGCCTTGAGCATGAAGCAGCATTTGTATTGTGGATTCCCGCAGGAAGGTGTTGATTTTGAGCAGAGGTACCGCTATCGTGCAGACCTTCCATACCTTCTTCGCGTGATGGCAGGGATGGACGGGAAATTCGGCATGTTCACAACAAAGCAGGCGCAGAAGGGAGAAGACCTGAAGGTCAAGAGGATAATAAAGGTGGACATTGCGAAAAACCGGACTGATTTTGCGCCCCTGAACACTGGAACAATGGAAAGGTACGAATCCGGCATTAGCAGCGATGGGACGCTCGACTTCAAGGTCACTCTTGAATACACGTACCTTGATTCGAACTATAACCGGGTGCCCATGAAAAAGGACTCATACCTTGTCCGGAGCCAGCTTGATAACGGGTTCCTCACACTCGGCGTGAAGCATGATAATGGACCCGGGCTCACTGGGAGCCAGAGCATAGCTGATACTATTGTTGTCGAGCTTGAGAGGAACTCCGGCGGCACATGAGCGAGCTCGAGCGCATAGTGGCTGTGCCGTTCAGGAAGAAGGCTGCATCAGCCCTGACCGAGAACGAGTTCGTCCTGGCGCTTTCGCTTGACCTCAAGTGGTTCTCACCTGAGCAGGCAAAGGTAGTGATACTGAATGCAGAGAAAGAGGGGCTCCTGAGACGCGAAGGAGGCAATCTTTTACCCGGGTTCGATACTGGCACTGTGGACATACCCATCGGGTTCAGACCAGAGGCTTGGGTATTCGAGAAAAAGAGCAGCTTTGAGAGGATAGTTGACAGGATCGCTTCAGGCAGGAAAATGGAGAGGCAGAAGGTCGTGGCTCTCATAAACCGGAAGCTTGAGCAGCTATCCCGGCTGGTCGAGATCGAGGCTGCGGCTGTTATAGTTGCGAGGGAATCGGATATCGAGGTTAACGATCTGATAGACGATGCCTATGCCTCAATCTGCCGGAGAGGGTCCTGAGCCAGCGTCATTCCGTGAGACCGTGTAATACGCCGTTCCCCTGCAGACCTGGCAGTAGAAACAGCTCTCCAGTATCGTGCCACGTTTCTCCGGGATAAGGTCGCCGCATGCAGAGCACTGCTTAATGACGGAATTATCAAAGCCCGGACACACGTTGATCGCAACGTCCTGGATCAAAAGGTACGATTCATCCATGGTCAGCAGATGTTCCCCGAGTT
>DUGO01000187.1:8695-9150 GCA_013331375.1 Candidatus Methanoperedentaceae archaeon
CTGCATGGCATCCGCAAGGCACCTGGCTGTTTCAGAGATCCCGATGAGGGTTTTGTCCCCTTTTTTCGCTTTGAGCCGTTCAAGCGCGATCTCGCTCATCCGCAATCCAAGCGCCACGCCGGAAGCGAGGTGACCGTGCAATCCTATCGCGAGTTCGACCGTTCTCCTGTCCATACTACCTACCTGAAAAGATTCACCTGAACGGTTTCGCTTTTATCGATATTCCTCTCCGTGATCACATAACCATCTACAACTGATGAGCGGGGAGACGCAGAGATCAATGATGCATCGTATGTGTTTCCGAGCATCTTCATGTCCGAATCTTTGTATCCTACCGTCCTCGCCCTGCCGTCACCGCATAACCGTCCATTGAGGCAATATCGCACTCGGGAGAATTCGAACTCGCAAATATCGTCTCGCTGAGCTCCCTGCCTACCGACTGTTCCAAATCCACG
>DUGO01000041.1 GCA_013331375.1 Candidatus Methanoperedentaceae archaeon
CAAGGAGCAGCAGGATTGATGGCATCTGAGCCTGTGAAACCTCAATCATCGCGCTCCTCCTCAAGCTCCATCATCCTGTGCTTGGCTTCCTCGATATCCCTGAACTGCCCTTTTTTCCATCCCCAGAGCATCAATGCAGGGAACATAAGCAGGATTATGACGCTCGCTGCGAGTATGATGAGATAATCAGTCATCATTCCCTGCGCATTCATAGAAGTGCCGTCAGCCATCACATGCTCGCCCAGCATCTTCACGACCTCCATTTCTCATCATATACCCCGGGCGCTGAAAAATTACTCTGGATATAGTATATAATCTTCCACCGTTCATTCTCTGAAATGACGTACTTCCAGGGAACCATATTAGTAGTCTCAACACCCTCGCTGACCTTCCAGAACCACTGTCCTTGCATCGTAAAATCATCGCTGGTCTCGGTGAGGTTCGAAGGATCGGGGCTTATGTACATAGAGGCTGGACCATCGCCCTGCCCGTCGGCACCGTGGCACTGGGCGCAAAAGAGGTTAAAGAGCTTCAAGCCTTCACTGTAATTCTGTGTGTCCCTGATTACGGGCGATACAATGCCTTTATTCCCGAAGTCTTCGGCCTCGCTATCCGAGAAGTCGCCGGATATCACCCTCACGACGCCATCCACGAACGTTCTCTCGTATGAGGCGATCTTCCAGACCGTATCCTCTGTGAGCGATATCTTCCACGGGGGCATCGCCGTCCCGGGCACGCCTTCCATTACTCTCCAGAAATGATAGTCTTCGCCAGGGAAATTGGATATCCTCTCGTTCAGGTTCGCAGGATGCGTATTCACGTGCCGCGCGTAGATACCCTGCCCGTTGCCCGAAGCGCCGTGGCACGGCAGGCAGCGCTGCGCAAAGAGCACCTTGCTTTCGTTTATGAGGCTGGCGTAGGCAACCCTGCCCTCATCGCTTTCGTTTGCATTCGCAATCACGCTGCCATATGGATTTTGTGCGCCAGCATATGTCCCCGGGACGAGCGGCTGGAAATCCTGCGTCTCAAGAGTGTGGTTCCCGAGCCCCTCGATATAGGCATTGATGTCGAGCATATCCTGCTCGGTCAGGAATTTGAAGTTCGGCATTATGGAGCCCGGACTGACAGACCTGGGGCTTCGATGATGCAGGATATCCCACTGGCTTGGTCGCGCGCCTCCTATCTGTGCAAGGTCAGGACCCGTCCGCTCGGTTCCGAGCAGGTGAGGCTTATCGTAATAGTAATCACCCGGGCTTGACGTATTCCCGATGCCCCAGTCCTGTGGTCGCACGAACTGGGAATGGCAGTAGATGCAGCCGTTGCTCTTGTACAGGAGCCTCCCTCTCGCCTGTTCTTCAGTATATGGATGTGCCAGGTCTGAAGGGGCATAGACCATCAGGAGATAGGGAAGGACTACAACGATGAACACCATTGATAGAAACAATCCTGTTCCACCGATGGCAAAGACCGGGACATTCTCCCTGTATCCTTCCACCTTCTTCCCTGCCATAGTCCGCGTAGCGGCTGGCAGTGATTCCTTTTGTGCCTGAGGTGCGCCCCTCAAGAGAGTCAAAAGGATATTGTAGAGAAAGATGTACTGCCCGACGATGATTATGCCGCCCCCCCAGCGCCCTGACTATAAAGAACGGCTTCAATTGCAAAAGCAGGATGGCGACGCCGATGTTCCTGCTCCAAGCCGAACTCTGGATGAGCCCCATGTTGGTCATTGAAGCAAAGAACAGGATAAACCCGAGGATTGTGAACCAGAAATGATAGTTCATGAGCCTCTGCGAATATATCTCCTTGCCCGTAATTCTCGGAATGAGATAGTATATGGCGCCCATTACAAGAAAACCAAAGCAGCCAAGCAGGGCAAGGTGCGCATGTCCCACAGGCCACTGACCGAAGTGCAGGAACATGTTGGTCTCCCTTAGCGCCTGGAACGTCCCCTGCGCAGACACAAGGAAGTAGAAGAACGCACCGATGAACATGAACCGCAGCGGCACCTTCTCCACAATACTGTTCCAGCTTCCGCGCATTGTGAGTCCCACGTTCGTGATAAAGGCGAGAACGGGAATCATCATAAGCCCGCTATTCACAACTGCCACGGTCTTCAGCCATTCGGGTATAGGCGCCTGGAGCAGGTGGTGTCCACCAACGCCGGTATAGACAAAGACGATAGAGAAAAAGCCGATAATGGACAGCAGATGGCTGTACAGCGGGCGTCTTATGATGATCGGGATGAAATAGTACCAGGCTGCGATTCCAAGGGTGGTGAACCATAGACCGAGGACATTATGACCGTAGAACCAGTTGAAGACCGCGTCAACAGCCCCCTGGAGCGAGCCCGTTTCCGGATGCCACATGACATTGCCGACAAAGTACACGAGGGGGAAGGTCAGGAATGTCCCCATAATATACCAGACTGATGTGTACAGCTTTCGCTCGGTCCTTCTCGCTATTGTCTGGAAGATGTTGTAGCCGATAAGGAGTAGCGTCAACAGGATTGCCACATCGATTACCCATATGTATTCCGCGTACTCTCTTGCCTGGGTGTATCCCAGCGCCAGGAGAACGGTCCCGGACGCAATTGCCAGGTTCCAGAGAACTGCGGTGATTTTTCCAAGAGTCTCGCTGTACAATTTATTCCCGCAGAGCCTGGGGATGATGTAATATGAAATGCCTATCAGTCCTGTTGAGAGAAAGCCGAATGTGACCCCATTGACGTGCATCGGGCGTACCCTGCCGAACGTCAGGAATGAGGTGTCACCCAGGAATTCAGGTGCAAAGAATTTTACTGCTACGATGAATCCGAACGTGGTAAATATTACCAACCAGAAAATCGAAGAATAGATGAAAAGTTTTGCAGAGCTGTGCTCCTTTTCATTCTCCATAACTCCCTCACTATTAATAACGATTAAACTGTGAGTTTATAAATTTTACTAAATTTTCGAGAATAAGTATTTTGTAGTATTATTAACGCTATGAGTGCCATGAAGTTCGTGATACTCGTCGGAGATGGGATGGCGGATTATCCGCTGCCTGAGCTTGGGGGCAGGACACCTCTCCAAGAAGCCGACATACCCAACCTTGACTTTATAGCAAAGAACGGTAAATGCGGGCTCGCAAGGACTGTACCTGATGGGTTCATACCCGGGAGCGATGTGGCGAACCTCTCAATTCTCGGATACGATCCCAAAAAGTACTACACGGGGAGAGGACCGCTCGAGGCTGCCAGCATGGGCGTCTCGCTGAAACTGGGAGATGTTGCGTTCAGGTGCAATCTCATCACA
>DUGO01000002.1 GCA_013331375.1 Candidatus Methanoperedentaceae archaeon
GTGGGTTACGGGCTTGAAGGTACCATAAATGCTGCAAAGGCGGGAAGGATAGGGCGCGAAATCATTGAGCCCAATTTCAAGGAAGGTCAGTACGGGACTGGATTGTATGAGGCGGTACGAGAAATCCGGGGACTCGTTGAGAACGACCCGGATGTGGTTGCAAAGTATGAGGGCAACCTGTTCCCGTTTGATATAACCGTGAATGACGTCCCGCGCACATATTACATTGACGGGACTGCAATAATGTATACCCTATTTTTGATCTTTTTCAGCCTGATACCATTCGGCATATTCGTAAAAAAGCATAAAAAGCTGGTATGGACAAGCCTGCTCGGAATTNNAACCGGAGGCGGCAGGTCGGGAGGGTTCGGTGGGGGCAGAAGCGGCGGCGGAGGTCATTCTGGACGATGGTAATTCTTAATACGATGCGAAATAATAAGAGGTGATGCCATGAGTAACAAGACATACATTGCAATTGGGATTCTACTCCTGCTTTTTGTGGTCCCGGTTTTATGGTACGTTTCGACATATAACAGCCTGGTCTCCAAGGACAATGACGTGGAGGCGAAATGGCAGCAGGTGGAGGTGCAGTACCAGCGCCGCATGGACCTGATACCCAATCTTGTCAATACTGTTAAAGGGTATGCCGGGTTCGAGCAGAAAGTGCTGACCGATGTCACTGAACTCCGGAGCAGGTGGCAGGGCGCAACCACAAAGGAAGGGAAAATCAGCGCCGCAGGAGAGTTTGAGACCGCACTTGGCAGGCTCATTGCAGTGGCTGAGAATTACCCTGACCTGAAGGCGAACCAGAACTTCCTTGCGCTCCAGGACGAGCTTGCGAACACTGAGAACAAAATAGCAGTTGAGCGGCAGCGCTACAATGAGGCAGTCAGGGATTACAATATCGCAATCGCATCTATCCCAACAAAATTCGTTGCATCGAACATGGGGATCACAAAGAAGCCGTACTTCGAAGCCAAGACCGGAGCTGAAGAGCCACCGCAGGTCAATATTTCGATCTGATATTTGCAGCTCTGTTTCAAAAGAACTTATTCACGGTTGCAGCCGCATGCGCGATAAGCCTGGTTCCAGCCTCAAGGTCTGCGAGGCTCAGGACCGACACCGGCGTATGGATGTAGCGTGACGGGATGCTAACAACCCCGGACGGGATACCTTCTCTTGTGAGATGGATAGCTGAAGCATCCGTGGTGCCGCCCTCGCCCACTTCAAGCTGGTACGGGATTGAGTTTTCGGATGCGGTCTGCTTGAGCCACCTGAGCACGGAAGGGTGCGTGATGATACCGCGACCGCCAGCATCGCTGACCGTGATGGCAGGTCCCTTTCCCATCTCCATGGCGGAATCTTTCTTCTCAATGCCGGGATGGTCACCTGTTATCGTAACATCCGTGGCAAGAGCCACGTCAGGATTGAGTCCGAATGCGCTGGTCTTTGCGCCCTTGAGCCCGACCTCCTCCTGTACCGTGAACGCAGCATGTACCGTTGCCTTCACGTCAAGCTCGCCCATTCGCCGGAGCGCTTCGATAAGCATGGCGCATCCTGCCCTGTTATCAAAAGCCTTGCCTGTGACCCTGTCGTTCCCAAGCACCCTGAATTCGGTATCAAGCGTCACGGGACAGCCCGCAACGATACCTATCTTCTCAGCGTCCTCCTTGCTCGTGGCGCCCACGTCGATGAACATATTATCGGCTTCCACCGCCTTCTTCCTGTCCTCCTCTTTCATGGCATGAGGCGGCTTTGAGCCGATGACTCCGGTGAAGTGCCCTTTCTCGGTATGCACAATCATGCGCTGGTTGAGCAGCGTCTGGTCAAACCAGCCTCCGGTCTTGGTGAAGCGCAGGAAGCCCTTTTCGTCAACGTATTTCACCATAAGACCGATCTCGTCCATGTGCGCAGCGAGCATGAGCACAGGTGAACCGCCTTTTTTCGTGGCTATGAGATTTCCCATCCTGTCAACCATGATGTCATCGACATACGGTCTTACCATCTCCTGTATGCGACTTCTCGCGCTGTCTTCATAACCCGATACACCGTGCACGTTGGATAGCGTCTCAAGCAGTTCTTTCAGCCCCATAGGTATCACATCTGTTTGGGAATCTGGCATCTTATTTCACCTGCGGGGATTTGAAGGTTTCCAGCAGTACGCCCCTAGTACTTCCCTACGAGCTTCCACACGAACCTGTGCATCGTATGCATGTTCAACCCGGAAGCAAGGTACATCATGGGACACTTGCCTGTGATACAGTGTATGCCTGATTCACTGCAGAGCTTCTGGATTTCAGGCGTTTCGGTCATCCAGTGTATCCAGAATTCCCTTACGCCCCTCTTTTCGAGCGCCCTGACAATGTTCGCGGGCTCGGTCTTTGTCACGCCTATCACGGCGCAATCGATATCGTCCGGCAGGAGCGACGGGTCCGCAAGCGCGCCTTCGGCAGGTTCGGCGGACATGTCCACAACATAGACTTTCTTTCCTTTTCGCGACAGCTCTCCTACAGTCCATTCCATCGCAGGTTTTGTCTTATCAGACACAACGGCTATTCTTTCAGCGTCCCAGAAGGACTCCTGTTCAGGTTTCACAAGTCTCACCCCTCACTTCCCTTTTCATTTCGATCAAGGTCTCCAATCCTCCATGTAAGATATCTTTCTCCTCGTTATTTCAAGTTTTCTAAATGAGCGTGCGAGTTCGCTATCAATCTGTCCTGGCGCACAGAATCCATTAATACCCGGACATGCAGATATCCAATCATGCAAAGATTGCCGCCCAACCAGGATATTGTAACGGATTTTCCAGTGCTTCATATCGGAAGGATACCGGAATTCGATAAGAAGACATGGGATTTCCGGGCCGAAGGGCTGGTAGAATATCCGATCAAATTGAACTACGATGAGTTCCTGGCCCTTGAAAGGAAGATCAGCGTGAGCGATTTCCACTGCGTGAAGGGATGGAGCGTGCTCGATCTGGAATGGGAGGGAGTGCTCTTCATGGAAATAGTCAGGATCGTGAAGCCCGCTGCAGGGGCAAGATTTGCGAGCATCGAGGCTGATGGAGGATATACAACAAGTCTCCCGGTTATGGATTTGTTGAGAGAGGACGTGATTTTTGCGTACAACCTCAATGGAAAACCTCTTGAGCCTGTCCATGGAGGCCCTCTCCGCATTGTTATTCCGAAAAAGTACGCTTACAAGAGCGC
>DUGO01000231.1 GCA_013331375.1 Candidatus Methanoperedentaceae archaeon
CCGGAGACGAACGAAAACATCAGTGAACATGCATTGAATGAATTAAAGGAAGGGGAGTTGATTGAGGATCGTTTCGAGGGTGAAGATTACCGGTTAATGATCGTGGCAAACAAGTTCCAGACAGGTTTTGACCAGCCGCTACTCCATACCATGTATGTGGACAAGAAGCTTGCCGGGGTTCATGCGGTGCAAACTCTGTCTCGCCTTAATCGCGTGCATCCTCCTGATAAAACGGAGACTTTTGTGCTGGATTTCGCCAATGAAGCTGAAGATATACAGAAATCATTTATGCCATATTACGAAAGGACACTGCTCACTGAAGGCACAGACCCTAACCTTTTGTATGACCTGCAAACCAAACTCGGGGAGTTTCATCTATACTCAGAAGAGGAGGTCAACCGCTTTTCAGAGATTTACTTCAGCGAAAAAGCAAAGCAGGACAAACTTTACGCTGCCCTGGCGCCGGTCGTGGAGCGCTATAAACTGGCAGATAAACATGAAAAAGAGGAATTCAAAGGCAGTATGACTGATTATATCAGGCTTTACGCTTTCCTTTCGCAAATAATTCCCTTCACTGACACAAGCCTTGAAAAGTTCTATCAGTTCTCCCGTTTATTGGTCCGTTATCTTCCTGTATTGCATGAGAAGCTTCCGATTGAAGTACAGCAGAATATAGATATGGACTCATATAGAGTAACAAAAACAAGAAATGGAAAGATCAAACTTGCACAGGGTCCTGAACTTGAGCCGATTGGTCAAAAAGGGATTTACGCGCCATCCGCTGAAGAAGTAGAACCTCTATCTCAGATAATACAAGAGTTAAACCAGCGCTTTGGAACCAACTTCACAGATGAGGACAAGGTATTCATCAGACAGCTTGAAGAAAAACTCGCCGATAATTTCGCTCTAAAAGCCAGTGTGCGTGTTAATCCACCTGAAAATGCGAGACTGACTTTTGATNNGATTCCAACTTTAAATTCTATAAACAGCTTACCGATAATCAGGAATGCTCAAAAGCTTTTATGGATTGGCTTTTTGTCCGATATATCCGCTCTACGCAGGTCGCCGAAGTCGCATAGGCATTTTCATGGGACAGCATTTGCCAGTATATCCGGTCCCACTCTTCGATTATCACTCCCTGATAATCTCAGGTCAACTGGAGAATCCAGAATTGACCCGACATCTATCCGAAAAACCATTTACCAGTAGATGGTCTAACAAGAGATGCTGGTGAAAAGAAGAAATATGAATAAAAATAGAAGTTCCATGTCCAGAGCACAGAGCCATGAAGAGATAGGCGAGTTCTGGGATACGGATGACCTTGCCGAGCACTGGGATGAAACCAGACCTGCAGAATTCGAAGTTGACCTGCAATCCGAACTGACGTACTGNNCATACTATGCTGTTGACAATAGATTATCAGTAAAAATCCGGGAATTCGCTAAGAAACGCGGGATATCTCCTGATACGCTTTTGAATCTATGGCTACAGGAAAAGTTGCAGGAGCAGAATGCCTGATAATTCGAAATATCAAGAACGTAAAAAGTGGTCTATTCGTGACCGGATTTGACAATAATTGGGTCACGTGTGATAATATGCGAAAAAGTGATATAACATCGCGCCGCAGGGCGCTCAAAAACGAACTTAAAAGAGTGGTCAATGAGCTTAAGAAGGCGGGAGTCGAGAGGATCATATTATTTGGATCACTTGCCAGGGATGATATCGGTCCTGCAAGCGATATTGACCTGCTTGTAGTGCATAAGACTGAAAAAAGGTTCATGGAAAGGCTTACCGAACTTTATGAAATCATAAATCCTCGATATGCTATTGATATTCTTGTCTACACCCCATCGGAATTTGCTGAGATGAAAGAGAAAAGCATTTTTGTAAAGCGAATACTCAGAGAAGGGGAACTTCTGTATGAAGCGTGAACCTGAAAGCGAAGCGAGGCGGTGACTTCTCCAGGCAACGCATGATCTTGAGGATGCCAATTTTTCTTTGGAGATTGACAGCTTCAACCTTGCATGTTTTCTCTCCCAGCAATAGCCTGCACATCATCACGGTGACAGCTGCGCTTTCCTGCGCTTTCGTGATGCTGCGGCTTTGATCGCATGGGGTCGGATATGAAATTCAACCATAGCAGCTAACTCCGACGAACTCAAAACGAACTCGGAGTTCGTGCGAGTTAGTATTGAGTTCGTTGCTAATTGAACCAGACCCAGATGCGACCGAGGCTGCGTATGGCAGCGCGCGCCTGCGCGAACAAGATTGTGCCCTTCTGTTCGAGCTAAGTCGGATTGCAGTTCATAGCGGTCTTATCTTTCGAATCTATGCATTTACGGCTGCGGGCGCGCCTTTCAGCAGCACGCTGAGTTCCCCCATCTGAACAGTCTTTGAAGCATCCAGTATCTCGATTTCAAGTATCTTCTTATCCTCTGAATAATGAGCAATGATTTTAAGGATAGAAAACCACTTTTAAGACATGATAGAGACAATGAAGCTGGAAGTCCCCCTGACCGCATGGGTGGATGAAAAGGAAGCGAAAATTGCTCTGGCAGCCGAACTCTATAGAGAGGGTAAAATAACCCTGAAACAGGCAGCAGATACAGCCGGTCTTACCGTATGGGATTTTCTCTATGAGCTTGGGAAGCGAAAGATCAGTTTTACCAATATCCCCTTAGAGGATTTGCGCGACGAGATCGAGATGTTATGATTGTGTCTGATACCGGTCCTCTGATTGTGCTGTTCAAAGCAGACCTGCTATTCATGCTCAAAGAGCTATATCAAGAGATACTTGTTCCTGAAGCCGTTAGAAATGAATTAATAAAAAAGCCTGAGGGCGGCAGCATTTTCAAGAATAATCCGTAGATACGAGTTATGAGTCCTGCTAATAAAGAATCAGTCCGGATATTAAACCTCATGGTAGATGAGGGAGAGGCAGAAGCTATTGCTCTGGGATTGGAACTGGATTCATGGATATTAATAGACGAAAAGAAAGGCAGGATTTGCGCCAGAAACCTGAATCTCAAAGTCAGAGGCACTCTTGGTCTATTTCTTGAAGCAAAAGAGAAAGGTATTGTGAAAAGCGTCACAGAATGCATAAACAAGTTACAGGAAGCTGGATATTTCCTGGATGATTTTTTGATAGAAGCGGTATTAACCAGAGCTGCGGAAAGGTAGGGCAGGAATATCATGACGCAATGTGGCACAAAAATCCATGCGAGGTGTAACATGTCGGAAGCCACAGCAGAAACCCCGAAAGTGATGCAGAAAGTATTCCCAGCTGGTTCACCATCGCCAATCCCTGCATCCTCCGGAGCGCTTCGAGGGCGCCCCCACTGCCACTGCGCCCACAGCAACCGCAAGTGTGCCTGCGGTGCCCGGATATGACGGCGCGCTTGTGATGGCGGCGCTGGCGGGAGCGGCGATGATGTGGATGCGGCGGTTGTGATTGAAATTCGATGATGGCAGCGAACTCTGGCGAACTCAAAATGAACTCTTGGAGTTCGTGCGAGTTGGTATTGAGTTCGTTGTTAAATTGGGTACCCGACTCCGCTACAACCTGGACTGCGCCCGACAAAGCCGCATCAACTATTTAAGCTATGGGAACAATGTAGATAATGTGGTAAATGTGTCATATAAGACCATAAAAATCAGGGATGAAACATACGAGCACATAAACGTCTTCATCGGCGACCTGATAAAGGAGCTGAAACGACCGGTATCTATGGATGAGGCGTTGAGGTATCTGCTCAAATGCAGGAAGAACAAGCCGAGTACGTTCGCTGGCGGCTGGAAAATGGATGAAAAGGAAGCCGATAAGCTCAAACGTGAATTAAAGGATAGCTGGAAAAGATGGGAATTGTAATTGATACCGATATCCTGATTGACCTCCTCAGGGATAAGGAACATGCGGTCAACAGGATAAGAGAGCTTGAAAAGCACGAAGAACTCGCGACCACTGATATCAATGCTTTCGAGCTTTATTTCGGCGCCTATAATTCAAGGCATAAAGAACGGAATATATCATCAACGAAAGGGTTACTTGAAAACATGGTCCTGCTGCACACGCAGGAGGAAATAATGGAAACGGCAGGCAGGATTTTTGCGGAAAGGAGAGCCCAGGGAAAAACGATAGAGATAAGGGACTTGCTCATAGCTGCGATCGCCCTTCATAACGGATGCACGATTTATACTAATAACAGGGACCACTTTGATGGGATGGGGGGCTTGTCTATTCAAGATTAGGAATGAGAGGAATCTTCCTGCGGCTATGCATTTGGATATGGACGCGCCGTCTGCAGTGGAATAAGGGAAATCGACGATAGCAGCGAACTCTGACGAACTCCAAACGAACTCGTTCGTACGAGTTAGTATTGAGTTCGTTGCTAATTGAACCAGACCCGGATGCGGCCGAGGCTGCATATGGCAGCGCGCGCCTGCTGCGCAGGCGGGAATATGCTTGAGTGATAACCTTCCCAGATTAGATTTATATCGTTTAACGTTATACGTATAACCATGGTCGAAGTGAAGGTGCACAATAAGTATCTTATCGTAATCCCAAAATACGCTCTATAGAGTCACCTCTTCGCCTGCCACAGCCCTATTACATTGCCCTCCGTATCCCTGAAATATGCCGTATAACCCATGTCGCCGACCTCCATTTTTCCCATGACTACATCTCCGCCTTTCTTCTTCACGTTCTTCAGCGCATTGTCGATGCTGCTGACATTGATTGTAATGACCGGCGAAGTTACTGGTTCCTGGCGCTTCATCATCCCGCCGTTGATGGAACCCGGCTCTTTCGGCATGTTATTCTCATCGACAGGCGTTGTGATGATAAAAACGTATTCCATGCCCGGCACGCTGTCCATCTTCCACCCGAAAACGCTACTGTAGAATTCACGCGCTCGATCCATATTTTCGGCAGGTATCTCAAAGTGTACAACTTTATCCATACAGACTCCCCATGGAAGTTATTGGGACTGATGGTTCATAAATATTCCCTGCAGATGCCCGATGCTGCGTGGAGAATTGCGACACGAAAATGTATGCATTCCTGCTGGCGTTCCGGATAATCAATGCCATTTCGTGAATATCACGGCGGGAAGCAGAAACAGATAAATAGAAATATATCTGTTGCGTAGGAATGGTATGCCTGATGGCATAACTGAAAGTGTAAAGGTGAATACTGATGGTCAAGTTCTGGGACAAATTATTTGGCGGCAAGCAGGAAGAAGCGGAAGAGTACTCTGAAATCGATCTCGGGGAGATAGAAAGCAGCATGGCTGAGGAGCCCGCCCAGATGTTCGTCCGGGTCGCAGACATCTCAGGTCTCGATGACCTGCCCGAACTCAAGAAAGAAGTGTACAACGGCAACATGCTCATAGTAGATGTATCACGGGCGCGGAAGGACAAGCTCACATTGGAGCGCACAATCAAGGAACTGAAACAGGTAGTGGGCGACGTCCACGGCGACATAGCCGGTGTAGAGGAGAACCTGATCGTCGTCGCACCCGCCGGGGTAAGGATAGATAGAAGGAAAGTCATTGGCGGAAAATAGCGAAGACACGTTCGTCACCAGATCACACTGCCCGCTGTGCGGCAGCGAGCTTGTCACTCACTGGCAGTCCTTCGACATCCCGTTCTTCGGCGATGTGATGAACGTCAGCACTGTCTGCACATGCGGTTTCAGGTTCGCGGATACGCTCGTCCTTTCACAGCGCGAGCCCGTTCGATACGAGCTGCTGGTACAAAGCACGGACGACCTGAATGCCCGAGTGGTCCGCTCAACATCAGGCACCATCAGGATACCTGAACTTGGCATCGACATAGAGCCCGGTGCAGCCTCCGAGTCCTTCGTATCCAACATAGAGGGAGTGCTCGACCGGGTGCGGGACGTGCTGAAGGGCGTGCTATGCTGGGATAGCCCGGAAGATGCCGAAAAACGTGAGAATGCAAAGGCGCTGTTAAGCAGGATAGACGACGTCGTAGAGGGAAATGAGGAGATTTCAGTCATCATCGAGGACCCTCTCGGCAACAGCGCCATAATATCAGACCGCGCATCCCGCACGTTCCTGTCTCCGGAAGAGGCGCGGATGCTCAGGACAGGGGAAATCGTATTCGAAAAGGCTTAAGCGACCCTGAGCCCCTTTATCATGATATCCCCGCCTTTCACTACAGTACCAACTACCCTGCCGTCAGTGAGCCGGGATACCTTATTCACCTCACCCTCAGGCAATACAATAACAAAGCCCATCCCCATGTTGAACGTCCTGTACATCTCAACATCTTCCACATTCCCTTTTTCCTGAAGTAACTTGAATATGTCCTGCGGCTGCAGCGGGTCGTCTATATCAAACCCGAGTTTTGTGAGCCTGTGCAGCTTCCGCAGACCTCCTCCCGTTATATGCGCAAGACCGTGGACTTCGCATCTCTTTATGACATCCAGCACTTCCATGTATATGCGCGTGGGTGTAAGAAGGATGTCGCCTGTGGTTTTTGTCTCGTCATATGGGAAGGGGTCTCTGTACGAAAGACCTGACTCACGGATTATATTTCGTACCAGGGAGTAGCCGTTACTGTGCACCCCTGTGCCTGGCAGACCGAACAGCACGTCGCCTTTTTCAATCTTTTCCCCGGTTATTATATCGCTTTTCTTTACTGCGCCAAGGCATGTGCCTGCGAGGTCAAGCCCGCGTACCATGTCGGGTAGTGACGCTGTTTCACCGCCCACAATCGTCATGCGGGATATCTCCGCACCCCTCTGGAGCCCCCTACCGATTTCAGCCATGATATGCTCATCCGGCTTCTCAACAGCGATATAGTCCACGAAAGCCAGCGGCTCCGCACCTATAGCGAGCAGGTCGTTCACGTTCATGGCTATGCAGTCTATGCCTATGGTATCCCACCTGCGCATCTCATTTGCAATAATCACCTTGGAGCCCACGCCGTCTGTCGTCAGCGCAAGCGCGTACTCGCCAAAATCGATGAGACCTGCATAATGCCCTATCTCTGTCAGGGGTCTGCCTATGCCGCTCCTTTTATAAGTCAGGTTTTTCACGAGCGCTGCGATGGCTTTATCTTCAGCCAGAATATCAACCCCGGACTGGGCATAAGTGACAGGCATGAACTGCAATCGTCTTCCGCACTTAAAAAGCTAACTCAATGGTGTTGAATTGGCGTGAATAAATAGTGTGATGAGCGGAGTAGGATAGGAGGTGGTTTTGGGAATATGTTAAAAACGCCGTTTCCCGCTCATCAAATTCATAATAGTACCTGATATGGTAAATACTTTACGGTTAATGTAAAGCAAGGCAAACAGTTAAATCCTGATAATGCCATTAACGCCCGCAGACAAGGTGAATTTATGGCAAGATTTCCTGAGGCAGAGAAGAGATTACTGATAATGCAGATATGCATGAAGTGCAATGCACGCAACCCTGTTCGAGCGGTCAGGTGCAGGAAGTGCGGCTACAAGCACCTGCGCCCCAAGTCAAAAGAGATAAAGAGCAAGGGCAGCGCCTAGACCCTGTACGGGTACATGCACTCATACGCATCCCTGAGCAGACCCCTTACTTCCCTGATGATTGGTCTCGCCGTTCTCGCATCCGCGGCGATCGGAGCAGGCAGCGGCATAGGCGAACATTCGCTTCCGGTGCTTCTCGGCTTCCTCATCGCCGTGATATTCGGCATGGGCGGCAATGCGATAAACGACTACTTTGATGTTGAGAGCGACAGGATTAACCATCCTGAAAGACCAATCCCGTCGGGCAGGCTGGAGCGCAAGCATGCCCTGTATTTTTCACTTATTCTTTTCGCTATCTCATTCGTGCTCTCGCTCATCCTGAGCTTTGTCGCAGGATATGCGGTATTCATAGTCGTTGCAGCAGCCCTGTTGCTCCAGGTTGCATACGAGCTGAGGTTCAAGCGCGAAAAGCTCATTGGTAATTTCCTAATCGGGTTCCAGACCGCGCTTGCGTTCATCTTCGGGGGCATACTTGTGGGGAATACTGTCCTGACAGGGCTAATCGCACTTGCAGCGTTCCTTTCCATCGCTGGGCGAGAGATTGTGAAGGATATCGAGGACATGGAAGGGGACAGGGATAAGGTAACGCTGCCAAAAAGGATAGGGAAAGCGAAAGCCGGCGTAGCTGCTTCTCTGCTCATACTGCTTGCTGTACTGATAAGCCCGCTTGCATACTATCCCCTGCACATATTCGGATGGGAATATATCGTTGTGATTGCAGCATCAGATGCAATTTTCCTGGGCTCGATACCCCTGATATTCACGAATGCAAAGCTTGCCAGAAAAATCCTCAAGTTCGCGATGCTCGTGGCTATTCTGGCGTTCATTATCGGGGCGATGTCTGCTTAGAAATACATGCAGGATTTCCCTGCATCCATTAGAATTCGTATATCTCAGGTCCGTACGAGCTGAATATGACCGCCCTTTTCCGCATCTTCTTTTCCTTTGACGCGTCAAAGAACGATTCATGGACAAACGACAGCTCGACTTCCCTCTTCTGCCTCACAACATCCTGCTCATTGCCTTCGTATTTCTTGGACAGGTGAGTCCCCCTGTTCAAAAGCAGGCTCCGAAGACAGACTGCTATCAGCATGATTATCTGCCTGTCGCTCCAGTTGACGTTCGACGAGCCATTCTGCGCATACACAAAGCTGTTGTTATCAAGCTTCCCGTAAAGCCACATGTCGCCGTTCACATATCCCTTTGCGTGCCTGAGAATGACGTTTGCAGGGGGCAGGGTCCTGAAGAACTCCTTACCCTCCTCTGACGCCCATCTCGTTGAGTAGTTAATCATGAAGTGCGCGGTGTGCTCGGCGTTCATGGCACTTGCCTCTTCCAGGCTGCGCAGGTCTTTTCTCAGGTCGTAATCCGAACCCCCCGGGCTGATGCTTGTATCGTATTTGCCTACAAAGCGCAGCCGTATCCTGTCCTTCCCCGCGAACTCCCTGTACAGCTCGACATGCCGGCGCATGCCCTCGAATATGTCCTTATAGTTCACCCTGTCCTTGTGCCCTTCGTGTATCACATTGATGTAGCTGTTCTTTGCCCCCAGCACCTTCAGGAAATGGATGAACCTCATGACGAACAGCCCGCCGTCCACATACGCTTCTGAGCCCTGAAATGTTGTTGATGTTCGTGTGCCGTCAGTCATGTCATAGATGACAAGCTCTCCCATGTCCTTCATTGAGCCTTCAATCCCGAGTTTCCGGCAGCAGTCCTCAAATATCGCGCGAATGTCTTTGTCTTCGGGCAGAGTCAACATACAATTTCCCTTTTTGCAGCTTATTTCGAATGCTCTTAATAACGCATCCTGTAATTAATCCTTTTTCCGCATACCTGCACTTCCAGTGAAAGGCAGCATTACGAAAAACTTTTCTATACCTGCATCTTGCTTGAGAGCGATGAAAAGGATAGAATCCATTGATGTCGCCAGGGGATTCAATATTATTCTTATGATTATATTCAACTATTCTGTTACGCTGGCATACTTTGGCGTGCTCCCAACAACATCAAATTACCTGTACTGGTTCGTGTTCCCGAGGCTCATAGCCGGCGCCTTCATTTTCCTCTCGGGGATGGCAGCATTCGCAAGCTACAGCAGCAACAGCGTTTCCTTCAGCGAGAGATATTTCACTCGAGGGCTGCGGCTAACGGTATTCGCACTGCTCATTACAGCGTTCACTTACGTATTCGTGCCTGAGCGTGCCATCCTGTTCGGCATTCTGCACTTCTTCGCGCTCACCTCGTTCATCGTCCCTTTTTTCATCAAATACGAGCGGCTCAACATGGCTCTCGGGCTGCTGTTGATTATTTCAGGCGCATACATATCACAGCTCGAATCCCCAGACCCGTCCCTGTTATGGCTCGGTCTGCCGCCTGCCGGCATGTCCACGTTTGATTACTTCCCGCTCCTGCCGTGGCTTGGAGTGCTGCTTCTCGGTGTGTATCCTGGCAAGTTTCTTTTAAATACTGCTTCTTCGATACATTTCGGGAGCCGGGCAGCCGGGCTGGCAGGGCTGCTCGGAGCCTCGGGCAAGCATTCCCTGCTGATTTATCTTATCCACCAGCCTGTGCTTGTTCTCGTTCTCCTTGCCGCCGGCTACAGGTTTGGTTAGCTATTTCTATATTCAGGACAATGCAGCCTTTCATGTACGAAGTGCACAGGGTCAGGGAAGACTTTCCCGTCCTGAAAGAAGTGATTTACCTTGACAACGCAGCAACCACCCAGACGCCGGTACCGGTAGTTGAAGCCATGAATGAGTACTTCTTCAGGTATGCGGGCAACTACGGGAGAGGCGCACACAGGCTGACGCGGGAGACCACGAACAGGTTCGAGGATTCCCGTGAAGCAGTCGCACGCCTGCTTGAGGCTCAGCCTGAGAATATCGTCTTTACGCGCAATACCACAGAGAGCATAAACATGGTTGCTTACGGCATCGAGTGGGAAAAGGGCGACCACATCGTGACAACACGGATAGAGCACCACTCGAATTTGCTGCCCTGGATGAGGCTTCGAAAAAAAGGTGTTTCTGTAACCATCGTCAGCCCTGACGCATCCGGTGTTGTGCCAGCCGGAAATGTTGAAGCCGCCCTCACAGGGAATACGAGGCTGGTTGCGGTCACCCAGATATCGAACGTGTTCGGCTCACTGCAGGATGTCAGTGCGATGTCAGAAGCGGCGCACAATGTGGGGGCAGCGCTGCTCGTGGATGCGGCGCAGTCCGTGGGGCACATGCCTGTAAGCGTGAAGGAGCTCGGATGCGATTTCCTGGCAGCCTCCGGGCATAAGGGGCTGCTCGGACCGCAGGGCACAGGCTTACTGTACATAAAAGAGCCTGAGAGTCTTGAGCCCGTGTACCTGGGCGGCGGGACTGTACATTCTGTGACCGGGGACGGATACAAGCTTGAGCGCCCGCCCGCACGGTTTGAGGCTGGCACGCCCAACATACCGGGTGTCATAGGCATGGGGCGCGCCGTGAAATATGTCATCGATGCAGGGATAACGAATATCGAGCAGCATGTGACCTCGCTTGCCAGGAGCACGGCTTTACGGCTCCGGGAGATACCCGGCGTTGAGGTCTACGGTCCGGAGGACAGGCACGGCATCGTGCCGTTCAACGTGGGAACGCTGAACCCGCATGACGTTGCCATGATACTTGACGAGACGCGGAAAATCTGCGTGCGAAGCGGGCATCACTGTGCCATACCAAGCATCGATTTCCTTGGCGTTGAAGGGACTGTGCGCGCGTCCTTTGCCATGTACAGCACAGCGGAAGAGGCAGACCTGCTGGTCGAGACCGTGGAGCAGATAGCGAGGACGCTCGCGTAGATTTAATGCAAATTGAACGTCATTCCGGACTTTCCGACTCGTGGGAGGTATCAGGGAACGTAAGCTTTTAGCCTGGGTTAACCAACACTTATCATCCTTCTCATGTCATCTGATAAAATCATCATCAAAGGCGCGCGCGTCCACAACCTGAAGAACATCGACCTCGAGATGCCGCGCAACAGGCTCATAGTGCTCACAGGGCTTTCAGGCTCAGGGAAATCCTCTCTCGCATTCGATACCCTGTATGCAGAGGGACAGCGCAGGTATGTGGAATCGCTGTCAGCGTATGCGCGCCAGTTCCTCGGGCAGATGGACAAGCCTGAT
>DUGO01000197.1:0-1343 GCA_013331375.1 Candidatus Methanoperedentaceae archaeon
TTCTACCTGCTTATGAACGACGTAAAATGGTATGAGAGGCGGGGGGGGGAGAATATGAGCAAAGACGTGCTGAGGACATGGGTGCGGCTTCTCGCCCCGTTCACACCCCACCTGTGCGAGGAGATATGGCGTGAGATGCTGGGTGAGCGGGACTTCATCTCGAAGAGCAGCTATCCCGCGCCTGATGCCGCGCTGATAGACAGGGAAGCCGAGCTTGCAGAGGAGCTTGTGCAGAATACGCTTCGCGACATAGAGGAGATACTGCGGCTCAAGAAGGTCAAACCCGGAAAGGTCATACTGTACACCTCACAGGCATGGAAGACGACCGTTTTCAGGCAGGCGCTGGACCTCCGGTCTGGCGTTGAAATGAAGACCCTCATGGGCAGGCTGATGAGCGACCCTGAAATAAAGAAGTACGCAAAGGAAGTACCCAAATTCGTGCAGAAGATAAGCGGTGATATCCAGGGCATGAGCGAATACCTGATAGATTCTATACGAAGCGCAAGCCTTGATGAGCTTGCATCCCTGAACGAGGCAAAGGAATTCATGAGCAGAGAAATTGGATGCCCATTCGAGGTCTGGAGCGCAGACTCAGCCGGCTACGACCCGCAGGGCAAGAGCAAATTCGCAGCGCCGCTTCGTCCTGCCATCTATATTGAATAAAGTGATTGAAATGATAGTATCAATGTATCTTGAGCTGGATGACAGACCGGGACAGCTATTGCTGGCACTGCAGCCCATTTCAGAGTTCAGGGGCAATATCGTGAGCATAGTCCACCACAGGGACCAGCGGACTCCGCGCGGCACGATACCAGTACAGGTCATGTTCGAGATATCAGGGGACGAGCTTGAGAATGTGAGGAAGAAGATGGAGGACAGCGGCGTTCGCGTCGTAAAGGTGGGCGAGAAGCGCCTGCACGTGAGCATCCCCGTGGTCCTCATAGGGCATGTCGTGCATTCTGATATCAGCGATACGATAGACCGCATCGACAGGACGGGGGATGCCGAGGTCGTAAACCTCTGNNTCGGCAGCCTACATGGTGATTAACGCGACCGGGGATGAGGCACTCGAGAACGCGCTGGCAGTGCTGCGTGATGCTGCAAAAGACAAGGACCTGCTCGTGATAGAGCCTGTGAAGAATAATGCAGAGGAGACATGAGACCGCTTCGGGTATCCATCATCGGGTTCGGCTCTGTGGGGCAGGGCGTGGCAGCTGTTCTTGAGCGTGAAGCCCGTAAGCTGGAGAGGCAGCATCTGGACATTCGCGTTGTTGCGATATCGGATTCGAAAGGCTCAGAGGTCAACCCGGACGGCATCGACCTGAAGGCAGCTATCCAGAGGA
>DUGO01000197.1:1368-2585 GCA_013331375.1 Candidatus Methanoperedentaceae archaeon
ACAGTGGGCGGCGCAGTGCCTGTGTTCAACCTCATCCGGGAAGCCATTGCAGGCAACAGGGTGCAGAGGATAGAAGGCATACTCAATGGGACATGCAACTATATCCTGACAAGGATGGCTGAGGAGGGATTCCCCTACGAGCAGATACTGAGCGAGGCGCAGGAGCTCGGCATAGCCGAGGCTGACCCGACATATGATGTCGAGGGCATTGACTCAGCCTGCAAGCTCGCCATACTTGCAAATGCGGTTTTCGACATGGACGTCACACACAGGGACGTTGAGGTAACTGGCATATCCCGCATCACACCCGAGGCGCTTGCGCTTGCAGCCGGGAATGATTATGTGGTAAAGCTCATAGGAGAGGCGAGCAGGGATACGCTGCGGGTTGCGCCCAGGCTTGTACCGAAGCGGCACCCACTTGCGGTTGGTGGCACGCTCAACGCATTTTCCATCCATACCGAGCTTGCGGGCAGGATTACTGTCACAGGCAAGGGTGCGGGCTCTGTCGAAACCGCAAGTGCAATCCTGAGCGACATCATTCATATAGGCAGGAGCCTTGAGGTCTGAGCATGGACAGGTACGACTCTGTCATAGAGCTTGCGAAGCGGCGCGGATTCATCTGGAACTCATTCGAGCTGTACGGCGGCACGGCTGGCTTCTATGATTACGGTCCGCTGGGTGCGATGCTGAAGCGGCGCGTAGAGAATATCTGGCGTGACATGTATGTGATTCATGAGGGATTCTACGAGATAGAGTGCCCCACCATCGGCATCGAGGACGTGTTCATTGCTTCCGGTCATGTTGGCGGATTCTCAGACCCGCTGACCGAGTGCGAAAAGTGCCACGAGGAGTTCAGGGCTGACCACCTGATAAAAGATGTGGCTGCAAACCCGGACACTCTTTCAGCAGATGAGGTAACGCGCGTCATCCGCGAGCATAACATCAAGTGCCCCGAATGCGGCGGCAGGCTTGGTGACGTGTATGAGTTCAACCTGATGTTCAGGACAAGCATAGGTCCTGGCTCAAAGCGGCAGGGCTACATGAGACCTGAGACAGCGCAGGGCATGTTCGTTGATTTCCAGAGGCTGCTGAAGTTTTACAGGGATACCCTCCCCTTCGGCGCTACCCAGATAGGAAAGGCGTACAGGAACGAGATATCGCCAAGGCAGGGAGTCATCCGCCTGCGCGAGTTCACACAGGCTGAGGCTGAGATATTC
>DUGO01000247.1 GCA_013331375.1 Candidatus Methanoperedentaceae archaeon
GCCCTGCTCGTCCCCGGCTGACACGAACAGCGCCGATGAGCGCTCATAGCACTCGATGCTCCTGTCCCAGTCCCCCTTTTGCATATACACAAGACCGAGATTTCCAAGAGCCCTCGCCGCCCCACCCGCATCACCAATACTTGAGAACAGCTCAAGGCTCTTTTCATGGCTTTCAACCGCACCCTCCCATTTCATGCGGCGCATGAACACAAAGCCCAGCCCGCCAAGCGCGCTGGCTGCCTCTTTAATCCTGCCCTGTGCAATATGCAGGTCGATCTCCTGCCTTACTTTCGCCACACCCTGTTCGAATGCGTCTTCTGCCACACCTGACCGAATTGCATCGAACCCGTATGAAGTTTACTGTGCTACACGCTATCGTGAAAATAGTAGCACTGATATTTTTATCCCCAGAAAGCTATTTAAGCCTTGGGCTCTGATATGTTTAATGGAGGCGAATCATGAGATTCAATGGGAATATGTTATTCTGCCTGCTTGCAGTGCTCTTTTTCATGATGCTGCCTGCTTCGGCAGAGAAAAATTATGTTATCGGTGACCAGAAAACGCCTGTTGTAAAGGGTGACCCGGCTGCCACATACGTGGGTGCTGATAAGTGCGCCACATGCCACTCACCCATTTATGCGACGTGGAGCAAGTCTGGGCACAGGTACAAGCTGAATACACCAGCCGAGATCAGGGCTGTCAGACCTGACCTTCCTGTCCTGGACGGCTACACATGGGATGACATCCTCTTCGTAATCGGTGGATGGGGATGGAAAGCCAGGTACATTAACGAGGAAGGCTATATTATCACTACTTACAGGAACGGCACACCGCATACCGCCAACCAGTATAACTTTGAAGACGGCTCATGGAGCGCATACAACAGCGGCAAGGCGACAAAATATGATTGCGCTAAGTGCCATACTACAGGGGCATACTACGGAGGAGGCAACTACCAGGACCTGCCCGGAATGGACGGTAACTGGGAGTTCAGGGGCATCCAGTGCGAGGCATGCCACGGTCCCGGAAGTGTACATGTGTCGTCCGGAGGGGGCAAGGGCGTGGCAATAGTTGTGGATAACTCATCCGCTCTGTGCGGTAAATGCCACCGCAGGGGTGCGGCCGACGAGAAAATCATCGCAAAAGGCGGGTTCGTGGACCATCATGAGCAGTACCATGAACTTGCAGCATCCCCGATGATGAACGTGATGAGGTGCGTTGACTGCCATGACCCACACAAACCAGTGCATGTCGGAGCCACGAACACGAATGAAGGATTCGGCATCAAGAAGCAGTGCTCTGAATGCCATACTAAAGAGGCTGCTGCGTTCCAGACCAGCAAAATGAGCAAAGCAGGGGTCAGGTGCATCGACTGCCACATGGCAATGACTACAAAATCGGCTGTTAACAGGACGCCTTACTCAGGTGATGTAAGGAGCCACCTCTTCAGGATAAACACTGATGTGAATGCGGTATTTATCTATACCGACCCGAAGGATAAAGGTACATATGCGAATCGCTACATCACTGTGGAGTATGCATGCCTGCCCTGCCATCCGAACAGGGATAAGGCATGGGCTGCACAGGAGGCAAAAGACTTCCATGCGAAGGCTGCAGCCACTGCTACAGGCACAGCAACCAGGACACAGCCCGTTCCGGCGTTTGAGGCGCTGAGTGCAGTAGCAGCCCTGCTGGTATCGATGTATGCGAGAAGAAGGTAAGGTCAACTTACCTTTTTCTTTTTCATTTTAAACGCTACCCTGATGCAAGTCGCCAGGTCAAAAGCAAAACCTTTTTGACATAGATAGATATTTAATGCGAATTGAAGATAGGGAAAACGATGCGTGCATTAATAACAATAATCGTAATTGCTGCAGTACTCATACCATCCGTGGCTGCTGAAGTGGAATGGGAAGAGGGCACTACATATACCCTTAGCTGGAGGAGCCCCTCTTTCATCAAGAGCGGATACACATTTACTGCATATGATTTTGACGGTAAGGGCTCGGTATGGCTTAACATGACAAAAAACAATGTGCAGGTCGCAACCATCGTCCTGAGCAACAAAAAAGAGAATTGGACATACAACGACATAATTCGGCTGCAGGCATGGAATGTAACGGATGAAAGAAACCTTTCAGCAAGCGTGGGGCTGTGGCCCCTTGACCCTCAGGCTGAGGTCACGATTTATTTAGCCAAGGACATTGAAAGGGCACCACCTTCGGTTTCTGTTGACATCGTGATAGACAAGAACGAGTACAGTCTGGAAGAAATGATACCTGTTACAGTGAATCTTGAGGAGGTGGGGACTGACCCTACAAGGGACACCAGGTTAGATATATCCGTTGACGGGATGCAGGTCATATACGGCGACACGCATTACTCATACGGGACCCTTGAAAAGAACAACACACGCACAGTCCGGCTCACACTCCAGTTCCCAGGCTTACCAGACAAGCCATCATACAAAATCACTGCGAATACAAGCTGGATAGGGCTTAACAACTCGTTCCGATATGTCACATACTCTGAAGTCGTGAAGATCGCAACGCCTATAGAGCTGCGAAAAATGCCGCCGAGTGACCCTGGTCTCGGGGATTCTGTTTCTTTCACTATTTCGGCGAGGAACCTGCTCAACAGGCAGATACATGCTACGGTCAACGACATACTGCCTAACTATTTCAGATTTACAAATAAAACGCCGTTCGGAATCGTGCCCATCCCGAACAGCACCAGCATGACATGGGAACTTAATCTCTCACCCGGGGAAAAGAAAGAGGTTACTTATTGGGCAGTCCCACAGCGTTCCGGTACGCTGTCGATAGAGCCAGCTACGGTCAAATGGAACCTCTGGGGCGCCGACATGATCACCCGCTCCAACAGGGATACGGTACTCGTGCACGGTCCGTTCATCCTCCTCACAAAGACCCTGAACACGAC
>DUGO01000067.1 GCA_013331375.1 Candidatus Methanoperedentaceae archaeon
CAAGAACTCTTCGGTCATTGACATGTTCTGGTCAAGCCCTGCAGACACCGGGTCTGCCCCGAAAGCCACGGCAAGAAGCTGCGTCAGGTGCAGCACGGGTATCCTGTATTCAACACCCTTACCTGAAAGCTCTTTCTGCGACACGTCGAACTGCAGGTGGCAGAACGGGCAGGCATCCACGATGCAGTCGGCTCCTGCCTTTTTTATCCTCCGCAGCTTGTACTCGGTCATCTCCAGCGCCACGTCCCCCATCGCAGAGCGCACCCCGCCGCCCGCGCCGCAGCAGGCGATCTTCCCCTCCCACTCGATGCTTGATGCACCCGTCGCCTCAACGATGCGGTCAAAGAATACCGGTCGGTCTATGCTTCCGAGTTTTCGCTGTGCCCTCGGTCGAAGGAGATGGCATCCGTAGTGCACAGCGGCTTTCAATGCAAGCCTTTTTTCAACGCTCTCTCTTATCTTTTCGACTCCCACATCCTTATACAGGAACTCGGTTATATGGCGCACGCTAACGTTACCCGAATATCTCCTGCCTGCCTCAGCAAGAAGCTTGTTGGCATTATCAAGTATCGCTTCATCCTTCATTAGCTCATTTGCATCATAGAGTGATGCGAAGCAGCCGTTGCACACTGTGAGCAGGATGTCCCCCTGTTCCTCTGCAAGCGACAGGTTCCTCGCAGAGAGCGCAAGCCACACCCGCCTGTTGAACGACTGGAAAAGCCCTGGCGCAGGGCAGCACGACGCCCCCTCAAGCTCGCTGGGCCCGATATCGAGCTTATCAAGCACCAGCCCTGTAGCAGCCTCGATGCCCGGGTAGCGGTTCGGGACTAGGCACCCCCAGAATAGCGATACCTTCATCCAGTCTCCGCAGCCTCAAGGAGCCGCCTGACCTCAGCCAGCGCAGCCGGGTATTTATGCGTGGTTCCCGGAAGTTCAGTCAGCCCGACCCTGCGCCGCTTTTCTTTATGTTCCTCGTCTATCGGGACTGCATGCCCGGTGTTGCGCACATTGTCGTAGACCTCCCTGTGAGGCGTCAGTATCTCCCCGCGCTTTACAGCCTCCCGTCTCAGTGCATATACCGTTTCGACAAGTTCAATCTCGCGCGGGCACCGCTCCTGGCAGTTGTAGCAGGTCGTGCATGACCAGAGGTCATCGACCTTATTTTTTTCCTGTGCCTGCCGGACGAGCCTTCGCACCCGCAGGGCAGTGAACCTGCCTGAGGGGCATGCTGCGGTGCATGTGCCGCACTGGATGCAGAGCGACAAATCCCGCGTTTTCCTGTTCATTATTGTCAGATTCGGCTTCTGGTATATAGGCTTTTATGCGGAAAAAGAAAGGAAAATTAAAAATCGGAAAAATCAAAAAGGAAGGGATGGGGGATGCAAGACGCCCAGAAGCGCGTAGGGCGCGCACCCGCCCGCTTGAGCAGTACTTTCCCGGATACAGGTATATCCTGTTGCCAAGAGCGGCGCGAAAGTATTGCGTGCATCGGCAGCACCATAACGCATTTAGCTTATGGGCAGCCCCAGCTCTTCAAAGAAATGCCCGAGGACGTGATGATAGTGCGCTGGCTCCATGACAGCCGCGAACGCCCTTTCAACCACCTCGCTCAGCGCAGGGTGGATATGCATGCCCTGCAGGATAACTCGCGCATCCTGCTCCTGCGTGTACATCAGCGGGATTATCTCATGTAGGAGGATGGACGCATGCGGACCTATGATATGCGCGCCGAGTATCCTGCCTGTGCCCCTCTCAACAAGGACTTTCACAAAGCAGCCCCGCGCCCCCATCGAAAGTCCCCTGGCAGTGTCCTCATACCTCTGGAAGCCTATGAGCACCTTGTTCTCGCCAAGCTTTCCGATGGCTTCCGCTTCCTTCATGCCAACACCTGCAACTTCAGGATAAGAGAATATCGCATGAGGTATAGCATGGTAGTCTGCTCTGACCTTCCAATTCAGGGCTGCATTATAGTATACGATGCGTGATTCGTAGTTCGCCACATGCTTGAACAGGAACTTCCCGTCCGCATCCCCGAAGGCATAGATGCCGGGCTGCGAGGTCTCCATGAATTCGTTCACCTCTATCCATCCATTCTTATCGGTTCTTATCCCGCCCTTCTCAGGGTGCAGGATATCAGTATTGGACACCCTGCCAGTCGCCACCAGGATTTCTTCAGCTGATAACACAATCTCCTGTTTGCTCTCTCTTTCCCTTGCAATGACCTTTTTCAGCCCGTTCCCGTCCCTGAGAACCTCCAGCGCCTCGTAGTTTGTGAGGATTTTCATGTGTTCTGACATGAGGAGCTTTGCAACATCCGATATCTCAGGTTCCTCATCAGGTATGAATCTCCTGTTCCTCCCGATGACTGTCACTTCCGAGCCCATGGAAGCGAAGAAATGACCGAATTCGGCTGCGATATAACCTCCTCCGATGATCACGATGCTGCGGGGGAGGCGCTCCATCGTGAGTACCGTGTCGCTCGTCAGGTATCCGGTGCCTGTGAGCCCCTCCACGGGCGGGAGCGCGGGTCTTGAGCCTGTGCAGAGGAATATCATCCTGGACGTGATGTGCACATCACCCACACGCAGCACATAGGGCTCGACGAATTCGGCTGTTTCATGGTA
>DUGO01000249.1 GCA_013331375.1 Candidatus Methanoperedentaceae archaeon
AGCACGGGCGAGGTGATGGCTATCGGGCGCACGATAGAAGAGTCGCTGCAGAAAGCGGTCAGGTCGCTTGAAGCGGATATGTACTTTGGGTTCCGGGACTGGAGCAATGAGGAAATCAGGGAAATTTTGCTCCATCCCACGCATGAGAGGCTGTTCGTCATATACCGGGCACTCAGGAACGGCTACTACATCGACGAAATATCAGGACTTACCAGGATAGACCCGTTCTTTATCAACAAAGTGAATAACATAATCCGGATGGAGGAAGAGCTCAAACGTGAGCTTTCGATAGAGAATCTCCGCATGGCAAAACGCATGGGTTTCTCGGATGAGCAGATAGCAGGGCTGAGCGGGAAGTCGCGTGAGGAGATAAGCGACATGCGCAGAAAGCATGGCATCCTTCCCACATACAAGATGGTGGATACGTGCGCAGCAGAGTTCGCGGCAGCCACGCCGTATTACTATTCCACGTACGAGGAGACCTGCGAAGCCTCTCCAACGCCGCGGAAAAAGGTGCTTATCGTCGGCTCGGGTCCAATCCGCATCGGGCAGGGCATCGAATTCGATTACTGTACAGTCCATGCAGTGGCTGCGCTGCGTGAGCAGGGTATAGAGGCGCACATAATAAACAACAATCCCGAGACCGTGTCCACTGACTATGATACGTCGGACAAGCTCTTCTTTGAGCCCCTGACGCTCGAAGATGTCATGAATGTGATAGAAAAGGAGAAACCGTACGGCATAATGATGCAGTTCGGCGGGCAGACTTCAGTGAACATGGCGCTTCCGCTGGAAAAAGAGCTGCGGCGCAGGAAAGACATCCCGACAAAGATACTCGGCACCACGCCGGATGATATGGACGTGGCTGAGGACAGGGAGCGGTTCAATGTCCTGATGAAAAAGCTCGGCATACCGCAGCCGAATGCGGGATGCGCGACCACGTACGAGGGCGCTTTGAAAGAGGCGAACCGCATCGGATATCCGGTACTCGTTCGTCCTTCTTACGTGTTGGGCGGCAGGGCGATGGAAATCGTATATTCGGATACGGATATGAAGAGGTACATGCGCGAGGCTGTCAGGGTGTCCAACGACCATCCCGTGCTGATAGACGATTTCCTTGACAACGCGGTCGAGCTTGACGTTGATGCTGTGTCTGACGGGAAAGACGTGTTCATAGGCGCGATAATGGAGCACATAGAGGAAGCAGGCATACACTCCGGGGACTCGGCTTGCGTGATACCGACTCAGTCTCTTGGCAGTGAGATGCTCGATACCGTGCGGGATTATACGAGGAAGATTGCACTTGCCCTCCGCGTTGTCGGGCTTGTGAACATCCAGATGGCTATCAAGGACGGGAAACTTTATGTGCTTGAGGCAAACCCGCGGGCGTCCAGGACAGTGCCTTTCGTGTCAAAGGCTGTGGGCGTCCCGCTTGCCAAGGTCGCGGCAAAAGTGATGATGGGGAATAGCCTGCGCGAGCTCGGTCAGGTTGAGGAGCCCCGCCCGCGTCACGTCGCTGTAAAGGAAGTGCTGCTGCCCTTTGACAAGCTGCCCGGCACCGACCCGCTGCTCGGACCTGAGATGAAAAGCACAGGTGAGGTCATGGGTATCGATTACGACTTTGGCAAGGCGTTCTACAAGGCGGAATGGAGCGCCAGGAACATACTGCCCCTGCGCGGGTCTGTGTTCATTTCCCTGCGGGACGAGGACAAGCCGCTCATCGTCAAGCCAGCTAAAAAGTTCGCCTCAGCGGGTCTCCGCCTGATATGCACGCATGGGACAGCCGAATATCTTTCGGAGCGCGGCATAAGCTCTGAAACAGTCAGGAAGGTGAGCGATGGGTCGCCGAACGTGATGGATCTCATGCAGTCCGGCTCTGTTGACCTGGTCATCAATACGTATTCGGGTGACAGGTCTGTAAAGGATGGCTGCATGATACGGCGCCGTGCGGTCGACCTCCGTGTGCCGTACATAACCACGGTGCAGGCTGCAATAGCGGCAGCAGATGCGATAGAGTCACTCCGAAAAGGGAACCTGGCAATAAAGTCGCTGGGTGAATACCATGGGGTTTGATGTCATACCAGCTATTGACCTGCGCGGAGGGAAATGCGTGCAGCTTGTGCAGGGAGTACCCGGCACTGAGGCTGTTATCCTTGACCCTTTTGAAGCCGCCCAAAAATGGGTGTCTGCAGGCGCACGCATACTCCACATCATAGACCTCGACGGCGCAATAGGGGGGACAAGGTCGAATGCGCGGATAGTTGCGAGGATAATTTCAGAGTTCAATGTCGAAGTCCAGGTCGGGGGAGGCGTGCGCTCAAAAAAAGATGTTGAGACTTTACTTGATACCGGGGCTGAACGGGTGATAGTGGGCACGATGGCTGTGAACAACCCGCCTGTAGTAAAAGAGCTCGCGGATGCGTTCGGGCGGGAGCACATCATGGCGGCGCTCGATTCAAGGAAGGGCGAGGTAGCGACCCACGGCTGGGCAAAGTCGAGCCGCATCGCGCCTGTCGAGCTGGGAAAGAAACTTGAAGAGCTCGGCGCTGGAAGCGTGCTGTTCACGCATATAGATAAGGAGGGGCTGCTCGGGGGCGTTGACCCCAAGCCGACACGCGAGATGGCAGAGGCGCTTCGCATACCCGTGATAGCATCAGGCGGAGTG
Source organism: Candidatus Methanoperedentaceae archaeon (assembly GCA_013331375.1). Taxonomy (GTDB): domain Archaea; phylum Halobacteriota; class Methanosarcinia; order Methanosarcinales; family Methanoperedenaceae; genus UBA10536; species UBA10536 sp10536u. The sequence goes on from DUGO01000249.1 coordinate 2,666, forward strand.
GCATCCATTGAGGACATAATAACGATTAAAAAGACGGGTGCAAAGGGCGTGGTCGTGGGGATGGCGCTTTATAGGGGCAGGTTCACGCTCGAAGAGGCGCTGCACGCAGCCGGGACATGATGTGTTTTCCTTGTAAAGAGCAAGAATTGATTCGTCAGGATAAACAGGATTTACAGGAAACTTTCCAATCCTATCCGGCTGTTCCGGAAAAGCCTGTCTTAAGGTTGACCTGTATTATCTTCTCGCCGCAGCCACGAGGTCTCCCCGCGTCCTCTCGATGAGCGAGCGCGCGGCGTCCACTTTTCCACGCAGACCCCGGGTTATGGCATCCGGATAGTCAAATCGCATGAGAGTATAGTATATCTCATCCATCACGTCCAGGAAGGGGAACGCATCATCCGCATGTCCTTCCCTGATAAGGTCAAGCGCGTGCCTGCGCAGCTCACCCACCGTATCGCCAAGCCCCCCGAGATATGCGGCATACTCCACGCCCAGGTCTTCAGGTGAGGGAATATTCTCTCCCCTGATTACCGAATATACGATACTTGCCTCTGCATATTCCTGCTGCGCGTGCTCCACGAATCCTCCGAAGTAGATATCCAGGTGCGGCGCAAGCGTGCGCTTTATTTCATCAAGCGACCGTGCCGCACTCTCTATGAGCGCGCGCGCCTCGTCGAACTCGCCCCGATGTATGCCCCAGATGGCTGCGCTGCATGCGCGAACAACCTCGCGCGACCTGCGGTATGCTTCCTCCCTTGCCGCATCCTTTGCGTCGAATGTTTCCTGTATCTTCTCTGCGATATCAGCCAGCATGCCATCACCCTATCTTCCTGACACCATCCGCCCCGTCTCTTGCGAGCAGCACCACCCTGCTCTGTGGGGATT
>DUGO01000238.1 GCA_013331375.1 Candidatus Methanoperedentaceae archaeon
ATTTTTTAAATATTCATTCATTTTCCTATTTCTTACCCTACCATCATCACCATGATGATGTTAACTATAATAAATGTTTCGAATGATACAAAATACTGTAGAGTCCTGAAAAAATAGAGGTGGATGAACCACCAAGAATTTGTCGTAATGGTTCACAACGTCCATGAGCGTATTGAAACGTCCATCGTGGTAGAAGCGACCTTTGTTTTCAGGTTTCATGAATACGCCGCGTTCTCTCACGAATATTCCGCCGAGGTTCATTGTCTTGTATACACCGTCAGGCGCCCTGTCTGCCTCGAAGCTATCGATGCCGATCTCCGAAGGCTTGTGCAGATTCCATCCCGGCTCTGTCCAGAGAGGTTCGACGTGGCAGTTGTTGCACTGCGCCTTTCCGCTGAAGAGTACATCCCCGCGCGCCGCAGCATCCTTATCAAAGTCTATGCCTGCCTGCGGTACAGGCGACGGAAGAGCCAACTGATACAACTGAAGGGCTGGAAGCTTCGGGGTTATCGGGTCTTCATCAGGATTAGTTCTAATGTGCCCGAATCCGTTAGCAGCAGCCACAGGGAACTTCGTGGCATTGTCAAGCCGCGGGTCAAAAAACGTTCCTTTTCCATGCATTTCTAAGTTGGCAAAATGCATTCCAGTATGTTACAGTGCCCCATGCGCCAGTCCATGTATGCTGGTTGAAGCCTGCCAGCCCGAAAGCGTTCGGGATCAATGTAGCCCCGGACACATTAGTTCCGGTTACAACTCCGTCTGTTGACCTGATGGGGATTGAATGCTTTGCCGTCCAGGAACAGTCCGGCATCAAATTTCCCCGGGCCCCAGCTGTTAAGTACCGTTCGCACCGTGGGTTCTGAAACGTTCAGCAGATTTGCTACAGGAGTAAGGTCTGGAGACAGATTTACGATCGCACCGACATTAAGGTCGTGATTTGCCCAGCTATCCAGCCTGTGCCCGATGCCTGGGGCGAATGAATCATCCACTGTCGAGTGACAACCCGCGCATGTAATTCCAACAGAACTCAGGTTCCCAGTTTTATCAAATGACCCATTAATACCTACAAAAGCGTTCAGTTTTAGCAGTGCAAGCGTCGTAGCCGGACCATGGAGATCAACCTTGCCTTTCCTGAGGTCTTCTTTCAAAGGCTGGGGCAGAGCGTCCACATCTACCTTTAGCCCTGCCCCAAGAGCAGTGGTCGGGCTCACCCCGGGACTACCCCTCCGTTAGCTTCGCCTGCAATTACCTTGTGAATCTTCAGGGTATCTCCCCAGAAGGCTTCATCGCCGAACGTATCATAGCGAAATATTTGCCTTCCTGTATCAACCATGTCCAACGCATGCATTGCAATCTGATCTTTCTTTGATTTGCCCCGGAGCGTTGTCATTTATCATTGTTTCCTCTTTCCCCGGAGAAGCATATACGGCATTCAAGCCAATGCAATCATATCTGAAGTGCAGAACGTGCTGACAAAAATTTTGAAGCCTCGGGAGGGATTTGAACCCTCGACCTAGAGATTACAAATCTCTCGCTCTGCCAGGCTGAGCCACCGAGGCAAAACCAACGCCCTATCGCATGGATTGTTCATAAAACCTTCGGTCATTTGGAAAGCTTGTAGAACAAAGCGCCGCAGACAGTTTTCCATTCGCTCACTCTGGGTTTGTAAACGACGTTCATCATAATCATAATCTATATGTACATAAAATTACGATATTACCATGGATATGGGTGTCACTACAACAGAAATGATAGGGTCAATTCTCGGGGAACTGACCAGAAACTGCGAGGTGGATGCATGTGCCGTGATTAGCCGTGATGGGCTTCTGGTGAGGGTCAACCCGCAGTCTATCCTCCAGGCTGAGACATTCGCAGCAATGACAGCTACCATGTTCGGGGCAGCAGACGCCATGATGTCCTCCTTTGAGCTTGGCTCCACCAGTCGCGTCATATGCGAGTCGAACCTAGCAAGGCTTGTGGTCTCGCATTCAGGACACAGATCGCTCCTTATCGCGATGGCACCTAAGAATTCCAACCTGGGACTTGTTCTTATCGAAATGGATAAAGCTGCAAAAAAAGTTGAGGCTCTCCTGTAAGCGACCTGTGCAGGTCAGGTTAGATTCAAAAATATTATATCTGCCCTTGACCATGATACTCGTGACCGCAATGTTCCGGGACGATTTTAGCAATGCTGGCGAACGCGATATAAACCTTGTCGATATGGGCAGGGATGACGTAACCCTGTCTTGCACTCCCGGAAAAATAGTCTTATGGTTCGGAAGGCTGGCAAAAGAGGACCTTGTAAGGAAAGTGGTAAGCGTTATCTCAAAGGTAGACTCCTCTGTACAGCACGAGCATGAGGTGGTATGTGACTTTGAGTCAATATCGAAATATGAAAGCCTGGGATATGTCCTGACATCCTATGCAAAGACCAGAGGAGGTTACCGTGCCATATTCAACATACCGTTCTCAAAAAAAAACGCACTTGACCACTTCATACGCCTGATAACTGAAGAGCTAAGACGGAGCGACATAAAAAAGACGCTGCACTGGAACGGCAGCATAGAGCGGATCGAGCTCATACTGGATGAACTGAGCTCACTTGAAAACTGGGAACTGAAAAAAATCGAGTACAGAGACGACGAAAAATGACCAGCGATAAAGATACAAGGTGTGAAAGCCTGATCCAGTCAATGGAAAAAATGGCTGAGCAGGTCAGAACAGTAGCCGGGATGCTCGACATACCCACACTGGAGAGATTCATCAGTGAGCTGATGAAGGCGAATCCCAAGCGCATCACGGTCATGGGACCGCGGAGGCATACGACACGCTACCATAAGAAGCAGAAACGATTGCGCCGCCTGTTCATCATGGGCGCAGGAAGGTCGGGTCTTGTCGCCCGTGCTTTCGCCATGCGACTCATGCACCTCGGCATGACGGTATATGNNCGTTCAATCGCGAATCTCGGGCGCATAGCCAAGGACATCGGCTCTAAGCTTGTGACCATCACGTCAAACGGCAACTCAACCCTCGGCAAGCTGTCAGATATCGTTGTCATCATACCGGGGCGCACAAAGGAGGATGTGAAGCGTGAGGGGAATGAGTATCTGGAGCGCAGGATGCGCGGAGCCTACACCCTCATCCCGCTGGGGACATCCTTTGAAATCTCGTCGCTCGTATTCCTTGATGCCGTCATAGTCGAGCTTATGGTGAGGCTGAATCTGACAGAAGCAGACCTCAATAAAATGCATGCAGTGCTGGAGTGACAGGAATGTATTCAAGCAGGGTTGAAAGCATAGACA
>DUGO01000004.1 GCA_013331375.1 Candidatus Methanoperedentaceae archaeon
GTACGAGTTAGTTGCTAAAAATCTTCACCTGTCCCGCTGTTCAGCGCCTGCCAGAATCCTACCGGTCATTGATTTTCTTAGCTTATCTGCGTTCATATCCCATCGCATTCTTCTCGCCAATGCCCGCATCATACGCGAACTTGAGCAGCTCCGGGCTTGCCTGGATGCGCATTTGCATGAGGCTGCACCGCCTGTAGCTGTCGGCAATTTTTATGCGCTTCGGCTTCACGGCCGCGGTCTCGACCACGTCGAAGACATCCCGCGGCGCCCTGCCGTAGAATTCACTGAAGCGCTCGACCGGGTTTCTGTGAAGGTTTTCATAGAACTTCGGCTCGTCGGGGTACAGGTCGATTTCCCTCATGAGCTCATTATCCTTTCGCATCGTCTTGACGTAAATGGGCGACAGGGTACCAAGACAGCATTCGTCCCCAAAGGAAGGCTCCTCCAATATTTCGATGCGCTCGATGACCTGGTCAGCCCTGCCATCAGGTCCGTCAAGATAGAACTCCGGCTGCGAAAGGAGCCCCTCTGCGAAACTCCTGATAAACCTGTCATCCGGTGAGGACAAAATGAAAAATCCCCTGCCGAAACCTAGCCCCGATTTGGCTTTAGTCCTGTCTGCAATCACAAGATTTGANNAGAACGTATAGAACTTGAAGCCCTGATGTGCGTGAGTCTCGTTTGCCAGCGTGATATCCGCGCCCGCAAGCTTGAAATAGAGCATCGAAGCCATACCGTACTGGTAATCGAAATTCACGGGACGCCCTGACAGATTCCTGACGGTGATTCCGCTCCTCACGGTCCGGCGCCTCCGGCATCATGCCGCCTCATCGCGTGATTACCTCACAGCCTTCCTCATGTACAATGACCGTGTGCTCAGCCTGAGCCACAGCCCCGGCGAACCTGTTCAGCAGCACAGGATACTCCCCGAGATTACGTATCCGCGCGAGGTCAATGCCGGGCACCCATCTCCCAGCAAAAGGAAGATGGCAGAAGCGCCTTCGTAAGTCCTCCGTAACATCATTCATATAGGCTCCTTTCAGTACCCTGAATATCAGCGGCTTGCCATAGGTGATTTTATTGTTTCCTGCAGTCGCGAACGGCTCTATCGCAACAACGTCATCAGTCTTCAATCTCTGCCTGCTGCCGGATGAATAGTTCGGGATGCTCACGCCGCTGTGCAGGTCGTATTGCCCGAGGCTGTGACCTGTAAGCTGTTTTAAGGGCTGGAAGCCCTTCTCGGTAAGTGTATCCTCGATTGTTCCACCGATGTCTGATGTGAGAGCCCCGGTGCGCACACTGCTGACTGCATTTTCAAGTGCAAGCTCGACAGCGCCGATTAGCCTTCCACAGCGGTCAGAGCCTGCTTCGATGGTTATGGCGGTATCGGCGAGATAGCCATTGACATGCGCCCCGATGTCGAGCTTTACCACATCCCCCTCTTTGAATGTCTCCTCATGGTCAAAAGGTGTATAATGCGATGCGACATCGTTAACCGAGATATTGCATGGGAATGCAGGCTTGCCGCCGAGATCAGCGATGCGAGCCTCGACAAACACAGCCAGGTCAAGCATCGAGGCGCCGGGAATCACGCGTCCTGCGGCTTCGTTCCTCGCAGTGGCTGCTATCTTTCCTGCCCTGCGGTAGCAGTCAAGCATTTCGGCGTTCATGGCCGGGTGCTCCGGGTCATTTCACCTGCCAGGTTTTCGCGCATGAGCCTTCCCGCTTCAACCGGGTCATCGCTCTGTCCGAGCGCCCACATGAGCTTCACAAGCGCCACTTCGGAAAGCATGTCCTCCCCCTCGATGATTCCTGCCCGCAGCAGGTCGCGCCCCGTATCATAAACGCGGTCGCACACCCTGCCCCCGATGCACTGCGATGCCATAACGACAGGGATGTTGGCAGATACCGCACGCTCTATCACAGGTATCCATTCGGTTGATACATGCCCGAGCCCTGTACCCTCGATTACGAGCCCCTTATAGCCCGCACCTGAGTGGAACAGCAGCGACTCGGCGCTTGCACCTGCGGCATACTTGAGCAGCGCACATTTTGGCTCAATCTTATCACGGAGAGCCAGCTTTTTCTCGCCGCGCCTTGTGTACGGCAGACCGGTCGTGATTTTAAGGGATGGATACTCCACCCTGCCTATTGGCTTTGAGTTGACGGACTGGAACGCATCCCTCCGCGATGTATGCATCTTGCGCACCTTCGTGCCCCTGTGGATTGAGCAGTAGTCGTCGCTAGTTGAGCCGTGCATCACAACGCATACCTCTGCAATATCGCTTGCGGCAACCGCTGCGGCACATACGGCATTCATGGCATTGTCACTGCTCGGTCTGTCCGCGCTTCGCTGCGAGCCCACAAGCACAACGGGCACAGGCGTCTTTAGCATGAATGAAAGCGCAGCAGCGGTGTACATCATGGTGTCTGTACCGTGAGTGATTATGACGCCGCTCGCGCCGCTTTTAATCTCCTCATAAACCGCGCGCGCAAGCTCGACCCAG
>DUGO01000110.1 GCA_013331375.1 Candidatus Methanoperedentaceae archaeon
CTCAGGGACGAGATGAAGAAATGCCCCAGGAGCTGCGGATGGTACCAGTATTATGCCACGAAGAGCTTTACTTCGATAGGGGAATCGATTGGTGCGCTGCGACCGTATCTCAAGGACATGCTTCGCGGAAGGCAGAAGTGTGCGGGAAAAGTGTCGTATTGACATCGTATTGACTTCAAACCGGTTCGCAGTTATAGAAATGTATTTTTAATATTGCATCGAACATACTTTCATGGCTGAACCTGCAAAAGACGAAAAGCTCCTGATACTCCCGCTGGGGGATGACTCCAAGAAAATAACCCAGGTCATCTCAAACGATATGGCACGCGAGATTCTCGAGCTGCTCGCAGATACCCCGCTGTCGGCATCAGATATAGCCGAGAGGCTCGGTGCGCCCCTTACGACTGTCAAGTACAACATCGATAATCTTGAAAGCGTGGGGCTCGTCAGGGTTGACACTGTTAAATGGAGCGAAAAAGGGAGGGAGGTAAAGCTCTATGCCCCGGTCAGGAAGCTCATCGTCGTTGTGCCCGAGAAGATGGAGAGGTCGAAGATTACCGAGCTCCTGAAAAAGTACCTCGGCATAATTGTGGCTGCAGTGTTCGCATCCGGTATTATCGAACTCTTCACCAGGCAGGCGCAGTCACCGATGCAATCTGCGATGATGAAGAGCGCGCCGCCCGGTTTCACGAATACCGGCGCGATACCGGGTGGATACGGCTACAACTATGCGGGCGAGGCATTTAACGAGAGCGCAAAAATCGCAGGCAGCGCAGCACAGCAGGCTATGGCTCCGGCAGCAGATGCGGTCAACCGGACGCTCAACCAGACAGCGCTGTACATGGGCAGCAACGAGACCGTACGCACGGCTATCGACCAGGGCGCAGGACCTGCTGCCGTTACCATTTCTGGGGCGCAGCCTGATATTGGCATCTGGTTCCTTTTCGGCAGCCTGTTCGTGATCGCGCTTGTGATGCTAATTGAGTATAGGAAAAAGCGCTAATCCCTCAAAGGCACCTCGATTTCCATGAACTCCCTTGCCACTGTCACGTTCCCGAAAACAGTATGCGCCTCCTCAAGCAGCGGGGCTGTGCTCTCTGAATAGCGCGAGCTTATGTGCGTCAGGATGAGCTGCCTCACAGAGGCATCGCGTGCAAGCAGAGCCGCCTCTCGGGCGGTCGAGTGCCTGGTCTCAACCGCCCAGCCCTGCATATCACTGGTCAGTGTGCCGTCGTGGATGAGCACGTCCGCATCCCTGCTTGCAATCGCTATCTGGCTGCACGGGCGCGTGTCGCCGCTGTAGACGAGCTTCCTTCCAGGGCGAGCGGGTCCGAGCACCTCTCCCGGCATCACGGTGCGTCCTCCGGTTGTCACAGGCTCGCCTCGTTGCAGCTTCGAGAAAAGCGGACCTACCGGGATGCCGAGCCCTACGGCTTTTTCACGGTTGAACCTCCCGGGTCTTGCATCCTCGATAAGCGCGAACCCGAAGCTCGGTATCGTGTGTTCTGTCCTGACTGCCAGTACCGAGTATCCGTCCTTCCTCACGGATTCGCCAGGTCGCAGCACACAGGGCGTGACCTCATAGCCAAGGTCGGTACAGCCAAGGTCTGAAATGGCATCCATGAAGTCAATCACCTGCGGCGGTCCGTATATGGTAATCGGTTCAGCCCGCTCGTTCAGCGCCATCGTTTGCAGGAGACCCGGGACCCCGAGCACGTGGTCGGCATGGAAATGCGTCAGGTATATGGCTGACAGGTTGCCCATACCCGTCTTTGCACGCATCATCTGCTGCTGTGTCCCCTCACCGCAGTCGAAAAGCATAAGCTCGCCCTTTCGGTTCACCAGTATAGCCGAAGGGCTTCGCTCGGGTGTGGGAACTGTTCCGGCTGTACCAAGGAATGTTATGCGCAGCACGCATCCAACTCTGGTACACCCATATTTAGATGTTATGAACGATGAAATGTATTGACTTCATAATCATTATGATGTAATTCAGGAAGGTTTATTAACTACCAACTATATACAAAACATTGGTGTAATTTGATGTCAAATGCAGCAACTCCTGCACCGCAGGTTGCCGAAGTTGTGACTAAACCCGCATCAGCTGCCCCACTGATAAAATCCACTGGGATAACAATGCTTGACAGGAATCTGGGGGGAGGCATACCGTCGGGTTCTGTCATATATTTCCTCGCAGACCCGATGTCAATGGCAGAGGTTTTCCTGTATCAGTTCACACAGGCGAGAAAGACATACTATTTTACGACCGAGCGGCGTCCCAAATTCGTGGAAAAGGACATCAACAACCTGAATTTCAAGATAAACAATGTTGTGTTCATAGATATCTACAGCGAGTACTACATGACACCCCACGGCGAGATGGTGGATAACGTGGGTAACGAATACGTGGACTCCAAGATAGTCGAGTTCACAGAGTACCACCTGCACAAGATAAGGAACCTGGCAGAGCACGAAGTGAACGTGATTATAGACTCATTTTCGTTCTACCTGTCCCTCAATGTGAACCCGGGCAGGATAAAGCGGCTGTTGAACATCATCTACGAGATGACAAAAGAGACCGAAGCCCTGACATTCCTGTATTCGATGAAAGGTGCCTACAAGAATGAGATACTGACCGAAGTGCTCAAGGTCTCGGACGTAATTTTTGACATCGAGCTTGGCAAATCTGCGGATAAGATCGTGAACAGGTTATCAGTACCCAAAATCAGGGGAATGACTCCCAACGGCGAGGTCATCAAGTTCAAGGTGGGAGAGGGCATCAATATAGACACGTCCACGGATATCGCATGATACGCCTATTGTGGGCAGTTACAATTCATGGATTCGCCATTTAAATTTAACGATT
>DUGO01000097.1 GCA_013331375.1 Candidatus Methanoperedentaceae archaeon
GAGCACGGCGATGCGCATTGAGGCATCCGCAGGCACAGAGGATAATATGGAATACACATCATCAAGACCGGCTCCGCTAATGTCCATAAGCTCTGCAGCCGTGAGTAGGGTACCTGATGATGCAAACTTGAAATTTGCCGTATCTGTCAGGATGCCTGCAAGGAGCGCAGTCGCCATGCGCCCCGTCACATATATCCCCTCCTCCTTCAGGAGCCTGTAAACCATCTCTGACGATGAGCGGGCACTATCGTCATGCAAATAGAATTCTGCCCGGTCAGCGAGAGGTATTGATGCATGATGGTCAATGAACGCGAACCGCCGGGGCTGCAAATCGTTTATCTGGGCGCCTGCTGACGCATCCACAACAACGACAAGGTCATAATCCTCCACAGCAGGCTTGAGTATCACTTTTATATCGAGGTGCCTGACCACAGCCTCAGCAGCCCTGTTAAGAGTATCGACCGCGCCTACCCTGCCCCCCGCTGCCTCGGCAAGGGAGAACGCGCTTCCTATCGCATCCGGGTCTGCATTCCTGTGGCAGAGGAACAATACATTGCCTGAGTCAAGAAGCCTGCGGTAGAATTCTCTTCCAGGAACCCGCATCCGTCGCTACTGTGCAGTCGGAGTGCCCATGAGCTGCTTTAGCTGCTCCCGAAGCTGGGTCAGGCGCTTCATGACGCGCTCCTCCTGCTTGCCCAGTGTCTGCAGCCGCAGGCTGAGAGTATCCTTCTTTTCGGTCAGGTCTGAAATCGTCTTCTCCTTTTCAGCCTTGATGAGCAGGTCGCCCACCGACCTGTAGATTACAGCATCAGCGTCAAGCTTCTTCACTTCCTCAAGTGCCATTTCAGTCTCCTTTATCCATAGCTCGACCTGGTTCTTCTGTCCCACCAGTATCTGTGCCTGCTGCTGCACCTGCTGAAGCTGCGCAATCTGATTCTGAACCTGCGGAGATAATTCGCCACTCATTATTTTCACCTGTGATTTGAGCCTACAATGTAACTACTCGATTTAAAACTATTCATAGTCCTCGTCTTCATCTGCAACAGCCAGTTCACCTTTCAGTGATTCATGTATTATCCTTGCGTATGCAGGTCGCGCAATGCCCACGCCAACGATCACGCCTATTATGGTTGTTATGGCAAATCCTTTCAGGGAGCCGAATCCTAAGGTTAACAGGGGGAGAAGCGCAAAAAACACAGTTGCTGCTGCCATGAGAATAATTGAGAACGCCTTCAGTACACGCATCTTGTATATTTTTATTGGCGGAAGCTTGCCACCGTGCAGGACTTCATCTGTAATTATGATCAGGTGGTCAATGCCCGTGCCAACTACGGCGATTATTCCCGTTATGCTTGCCAGGTCAAGTTGCCACCCAAAAAACTGCCCTATAAGTGGCAGCCATGGTAGTGGTGGTAGCGAAGCGAATCCAAGGATTATGATGACTTCACTGGTAGAGGTTGCGAGCATGGGCACGATGATGCGGTTTCTCCTGTAACGCAGGGCGACAATGATCGCAACTGCCAGCACCGCAACAATACCGGCAAAGACGAGCTGCAGCTTGAACTGCTCACCCAGAGAGGCTGAAACCTGTCCCGAACCTATCACTTTGAGGGTGACCGGGAGCGCACCCGCGCGGAGGTGCACCTGCAGTTCTCTTGCAGCCTCTTTTCCGCCCGTACCGGTCGATGCAACAAGGTCGCTGACCGGCGCCCTCTGTATCTGCGCTGCAAGCGAATCGGTCATGGTCGCATTATAGACCACCCTGTCATCGAGATACATTATCAGGCTGTGCCTGTCGGGTTCTCTCGTGGCATTGTATCTGATGGCTGCATCTCTCAGGGCACCAGCTCCCTCTGCGTTCAGGGTGAAGGGCACGCCCCACGCCCCACGCTCATCCACCCTGGGCACGCCGACTTCGTCTATCTGCTCCCCGTACAGCACATGTTCTGTCCTGTTGCCCTCGACATGCAGCCTTATCTCGAACTTGCCGGGCGTGGCTGCGATATTCTCGGCTTCGGACAGATTGTATACGCCAGCCAGGTCTATGAGCAGATACTTGTCACTGGGTCTTATCTGTATATCCTTGAGCCCGAGCCCATTCAGCTTCCGGTCGAGAATTGTCTTCGTGTCATCCCTCGTATTGGTAGTGACCGCATCGCTGAAGTATGAGACCTTCCCACCCACCGGCTTGAGAAGGGAGTTCAATCCGTCCTCGGTGACGCTTTTGCGTATCTCATATGCGGGCTCATCTCCACGCTGCGTGAAGACCACTTCAGTGTCAAGCCTGCCAGACAGGAATCTTTGCAGTACCTGCTGCTTTGTAGCAGAAAGCGTTACACTCGTGCGGTTATCGCTGAAGGTGCTACTTGAGCTGCCGTAGCCTAGTGAATCGATTGTTTCATTCGAGGCTGTCCCGTTGAACGTGAACGTGATATGGGTAGAGGTTGCATCCGTAACAGTGACGCCCGTACCGAGAAGCCTCTCATATTCCTGGCTGATTATTTTTGTCTCATCTGCACTGGCCTGTACCACCGCCCCCTCAAGCTGAAGCTGGAGCCACGTTCCCCCGTCGAGGTCAAGCCCGTATTTCAGCCCTGTACCGAGATCACTTGAAATAAGTACAGGTGAAAAGATAGCTAACAAAGAACCTGCAACGGCTAACACCCATATAAGTACCCTGAAATCGTTCTTGAGCAGAGGTTCTGATTCTGCCGGCTGCCATGCGGCTCTTGCAGTTTTCCTCTTTATCGCTTTCCTGTTCATACCTTCTCACCCCTGCGCTCAAGATATAGCCTGAGAATGCCTGTGTTCAGCATCCACGTGTTCAATATGTCTGCAATGAGCCCGAAAATGAGAACGGTCGAAATGTCAGAGACGATGTCAATCCTTGAAAAGGACGGCACGATGATGTACGCGCCTGTTGAGACCGCGAACATGACCACAAGCGCGGCAAGTGTTGTGAGCGTCATCGTAAGCCCTGTCTTCATCGCCTCTCGTATCTTCATCTTCAACTCCCCTGTCCGCTTCAGCAGCCGTGTTGTGAGCAGCATATCGGTGTCAACGGAATAACCGATGAGCATCAACAGTGCAGCCACAGTTCCCATCGAAAGTCTCATGCCCACCACATCCATCATTGCGGCTGCAAACACGATATCAGAAAAAGCGGAAAGGATAACGGCTGTTGATGGGACGAATGTCCTGAAGAATACAAAGACGATTATCGCCATGAGCAGGAAAGATAATAAAACGAGCCTCACAGTTTCCTGCTGGAGAGCCCTGCCGAATATCTCGCCAACATGCTTGATATCTGCGCCGCTGTATTTCTGGTCAATTATCTGGTTAAGTCTCTTCTGCCGTGCATCGTCCATAGTGCTGAACTGGAGCAGCTTCCTGTTCCCGTACTCCTGTGCCTCCCTGACGTTCACTATCGGGAAATCCGAAAACTCGTTGAGGAGCTGCTGCGGGGTCTCGTCGGTATTTATCGTCACCACCGTACCCCCTGTGAACTCCATGCCGAGCTTAAGAGGTAGATTTTCAGGCGACGTGTACGCATGGAAAGCCAGGATACCGAGTGAAAATAACAGAACTATCAATGGCAGGATGACCATCATTTTTGGGCTCGTCCTGTCGATGTAATCGTTTATGAGTTTATCAGCGTCCATACCACTGCGATAACGCCAACACAATATATTTACCTTTTGCTGCGCATCATGGGGCAGGATGAGACCATCCATAGATGAATATTTCATGGAAATCGCAAAAGTGGTTGCAGGGCGCTCGACCTGCCTGCGGAACAAGGTGGGGGCTGTGATAGTCAGGGATAAACGGATAATATCCACAGGCTACAACGGTGCGCCAAGGAACCTCAAGCACTGCCTTGAGATAGGCTGCATCAGGCAGCAGAACAATATCGAATCCGGGACACGCCATGAGCTCTGCAGGGCTGTCCACGCCGAGCAGAATGCCATCATACAGGCTGCCCTCCACGGCGTCAGCGTGGAAGACGGGACGATTTACTGCACTCACCAGCCCTGCATACTGTGCGCAAAGATGCTCATCAACGCCCATATCCAGCGCGTTGTGTTCGGGACACAGTACCCGGACAGGGCTGCGCTTGACTTCTTTGAGAGCGCGGGAGTGGAGGTCATGAAGCTTGGATGACGGCATTCTCAGTGTCACTGCAAGTGCGCTGTGGCTGATGCTGCCTGCCTATATCGCAAACCCGACAGCAGCCTTCTTCGGCGGAGAGCGCTTCGGGAAAGTAGTGCCGCTGGACATGGGGAAAACCATACACGGCAAGCGAATCCTGGGTGACGGGAAGACGGTGCGTGGGACGGCATCCGGGCTTGCGTGCGGGATTCTCACCGCGGTTTTGCAGACAGAAGCCACCAGGTATCTGGGTACGGGCGCTTTTGTAGCGTTCCCTCCGGCTGCAATGATATGCATGCCTGCAGGCGCTCTCCTCGGTGACATGGCAAAGAGCTTTTTAAAGCGCAGGCTCGGATACGAAAGAGGCGCCGCGCTGCTGCTTGCCGACCAGCTCGACTTTGTTGCAGGCGCATGGGCTCTCACATATATCTTTGCACGCGGCTGGTTCGAAGCCGTTTTCTCCTTTCCTGTGGTCATCGTCGTACTTATCGTTACGCCGCTCCTTCACAGGCTAACGAACAAGCTGGGCTACATGATTAAAGTGAAAAAAGAGCCGTGGTGAGTGGTATTTTTGAGTAAGTTGCAGAAGACCACAACAATTATATTTCCATAGACACAATCGTTTTTATGGGATATTCCGAAGGGGATATCGGGAGAGTGTGACAGATGGCTAAGAATAAGGAGAAAGAGCAAGAGGAAAAGGAAGAGCGGCTGCCAGTAGTGAGGCGTCCCGGAGTTGTGGGACCCTTTGACATGTGGAGAGACATGCACAGGACGTTCAGTGACTTCATGACCAATTTCGATGAATTTTTCTGGACGCCCCGGATGCTCAGTCCTGCATGGGGCTGGTTCGCGGGTCCGCGCGAGCCCTACCTTGACCTTGTGGATGAGGGTAAGACATTAAAGCTGACTGCAGAGCTGCCCGGGATACCAAGGGAAAATATCGAAATCAATGTCACGGACAGGGGCATAGAGATATCCGCAGAGGCAAAGGAAGAGAAAGAGAGGAAGCGCGAAGGATACATAATGCAGGAAAGGGGCTACTCGAGGTTCTACAGGAGGCTTGCGTTCCCCGCAGAAGTCCTGCCCGACGACGCTAAAGCCTCGTTCAGGGACGGCGTGCTTGAGATAATAGTCCCGAAGAAAGTGGCAACGTCTGCCCTGAAGAGCCGCAAGGTTGAGATTGAATAACCGGGATGAAATAAAACAATTAATAAGAGGTTAAGGGTATTTGTATGTGCAGTGTGGGAGATTCGTTCGGGGTCGAAATAGACACTGAAGTGCGCCAGTACGAGTGCAACAACTGCGGCAAAACCTTCAAAAGCCTCGGTTCCGCTGTAAGCTGCCCGAAGTGCTACTCCAAGGATGTGAAGCAGGTCGATTGAGCTGACCGTGCATATGCAGGACCGGTATAGCTCTGGCTATATTCGGTACCTGAACATTACGTTCTGAGTTTTCCCTTCAAACAAACCTTTAAATATATTACGGCGAGACAATCAGCCATGAAAGAGCAGCGCTGGGGAAACATCGGCTCAAAGTATGCGCACCTGATAAGCGCCCATCCGTGTTACAGCGAGAAGGCGCACTTCACTGTCGCAAGGATACACCTACCGGTGGCACCGAGATGCAATATCCAGTGCAACTACTGCGTCCGGAAGCTTGACAAATGCGAGCACAGACCGGGCGTTGCAAGCGGAATAATCAAACCGCGGGAGGCGCTCGAACGGGTCGAGAAAGCAGTGAAGGATATCCCCGGTCTCCGCGTTGTGGGGATTGCAGGTCCCGGCGAATCGCTTGCGAACGAGGAGACTTTTGAGACCCTGAAGCTTGTCCATGAAGAGTTCCCTGACCTCATAAAATGCGTTGCATCGAACGGGCTTTTACTATCCGAGAAGGTCGAGCAGCTAAAATCCGTGGGAGTTACAAGCGTCACAGCCACTATCAATGCTGTGAATCCCCATACAGGCGCAAAAGTCTATTCATGGGTCAGGTACGGCGATAAAAGATATATGGGCGAGGAGGGTGCTGAGCTGCTGATCCGGAAGCAGTTCGAGGGAGTGAAAAAGGCAAGCGAGAACGGGCTTATCGTCAAGGTAAATACGGTGCTGATACCCGAAATCAACTTCGAGGAAATCAAAGACATCGCGAAAAAGGCTGCAGAGAGCGGCGCTGTGCTGATGAACATCATCCCGCTGATACCCCTGCATAAGTTCAAGGATTCGAGACCGCCTGAATGCGACGAGCTCATGATGGCGCGCACTGTTGCAGAGGAGTACATACCCCAGTTCAGGCTGTGCAGGCAGTGCAGGGCTGACGCCGTAGGAGTCCCGGGCTCAGAGCCGTGCGGCTCGCCTGTCCAGAGGCGCACCTCAGAGTACTATCATGCATGATAAAAATCCATATCAGCGACCAGTGTAACGCATGCGGTGCATGCATCCGTGCCTGCCCCAAGGGACCGCGGGTGTATGAGCTCCGGGATGGCAGGCTCATCGTCATCGACCCATCATCCTGCCTGGGGTGCACGAACTGCGTTTCAATCTGTCCCAAGAACGCGATACGGCTGGAGCGCATCTGATGCGTGTATTTATTTTCTACGCCGGTAGCTTCGGGGAGCGGGTCATCGGGAATCTCGTCAATTTCAGGAACTTCTGCGCCTCCTGCGGCGACACCTGCGTCTATTGCCGCGACGTGCCTTCATTATGTTACGGCGGGAATATCATCGGGGTCTATGAATTCAAAGGCAATTTACCGTCGTACATCGACGATGCTGCCCCGTATTTACCCGAAG
Organism: Candidatus Methanoperedentaceae archaeon; assembly: GCA_013331375.1. Classification (GTDB taxonomy): domain Archaea; phylum Halobacteriota; class Methanosarcinia; order Methanosarcinales; family Methanoperedenaceae; genus UBA10536; species UBA10536 sp10536u. The sequence goes on from DUGO01000097.1 coordinate 6,938, forward strand.
TCCTGCCAGCCCATGATGTGACCATTGTTATCAACGCCCACCCGGACATACTCATGGCGATACCTGAGCTTGCGGCAAAAGCCGGCTCGAAGGCGCTCATAGTGCCTGTCGAGGAGCCGAAATGGATGCCGCCGGGTCTCGGGCAGCAGCTTGCGGAAAAGTGCGGGAAATTATCGCTTGAGTTTGCAGCGCCAAAGCCATTCTGTGCGCTTGCTGAGCAGGGTGAGGTCATCGCACGGTTCGTCCGTGAATTCAGGATTGGCAGACCAAGAATAGAGGTCGAGGTCGCGGGCGGCGAAATCACAGCTGCAAGAGTGCTCTGCAGCGCGCCGTGCGGCTCCACGTACTTTGTTGCGCAGAAGCTCAAGCGGCGGAGCGTGAAGGATGAGGGCGCCCTGAATGAGGTCATATCAGGGGCGCACCATGCGTATCCCTGCACTGCGAGCATGGAGAGGGATGCTGAATTGAAGGATACGATACTGCATAAGGCGGGGTATATAATCAGGGAGGAGGTATGGAGAGGGATAGTGGAGTTTTGTGAGAGGTCTAAAGACTCAAAAAATAAGCATTGTTCAGGTCAAATCTGAGTTTAGAAAAAGTTCTTCTGGATTCCTATGCCACTTCAAGTATGGTATCCTGCTTTTAAGACTTAACTTGCACCAGTTCTCTTTCGCCCAGATATATACGCTATTATTAAAAGTGCATTTATTGCCAGAACCAACTCAAATCCAGCTGCTTTTTCAGTAGGCCATGCTGGCGCTGTTTCAACCCCATGCTCGTAAGCGTACAATTTTCCATAATTGATCAAATAAAGTCTATTTTTATAGAAATATGGAGATATCCCCCCGTTTTCCCCTTTCCATAAAAGTTTTCCTGTGCTTAAATTGATGGCATAGATATACGGTGACGGACCAGTAGTTACTACGTATATCGTATTATTTGAAATAGCGGCAGGGAAATATTCCAATAAACTTGGATCCAGTGTGATTGAATACTCGGCTAAGGTCGCTCCCCTCTCCTGGCCTATGATTTTGAAGTTCTCAGAATTAACGAATAATTTGTTATCTTTTATTGCTAATATCTTACCATACGAATCTCCAACCCTTCTCTTCCAGACAGTTTCTCCTGTCGCTTCTGATATTGCCATTATATAATAACTATTATTTTCATACAGTTGGTCGATAAAGAACATGTCGGGAGATGCATAGAAGCTACTTTGAAGGCTAATATTTGTTACTTCCCATATCGTTTCGCCGTTTTCTAAATCTAATGCTCTTAAATTCTGTATTATTTGTCCTGATGATGAGTAAGGTACCACAATTACATTTGAACTCACCAATGGGCGCCTATCAGTTCGTCCATTATATTTCTGGTGCCACTTCAACTTGCCATCGGTATCAACTGCTAAAATAGAAAAACCAGCGCTGATGCCACCTTTTGATATTATATACAAAGTATCATTGAAATTGCTCAGATCATATCTCACAGGCACAGGCGCATTATTTTTTATAACCTCCTCAAGTTCAGGATATTCATTCCACCAAATCTCTTTTCCTGTTCTCGCATCTAACGCGTAAAGACCAGACGAAAAATCCCTTGCAGCATACAAAACACCATCCTTATAAGCCAATCCTGCGCTCCAGTCCTTGTTCCACAGGGGCTTTCCATCAGTCGCGTCTATGACTTTAAGGGTCTCATAGTTGACATAAATAACATCATCAGCAATGATTTCTATCGATTGAGGAGTAATGTCCGTAGAGGTAACACCCAATCTGGATGCCCAGACAACTTTCAGGGGCGGTTCTAAATCAGTCGCAGAGGAAACCTGTGCGAGGTGCAAAACAATAAAGACCACCAAACAAAATTTTATCCAGCTCATTACATATGCTCCATTTACCCACAGTCCTTTTGCAGGTTTTTACCTTGCTTTTATCCTTACCTCAATTTTAGTTCTAAGTGTATTACACTTTCAAGAGTATAAGGATACACATAACGCCCATCGTCGGTCACCCATACCCGTAATTAAGCATATGGGCTGTTATCGTTTTTATGTTATAAATCTTTCCCATCAGCAGCAGCGCTTTCTACCACGTTCCATCACCCATTCCCGTTTTGGCTAGTAGTGCGGGCTGGGATGCCCGCACCATCATTATTTGCCGGCTGGGACAGCTTCCACGCTGCCATCTGAAGGCAGCGCGCGGAGGCGCTTTCGCCGCTTTCTTGCGGAAGAGCCAAGCGGGCTCATGAGGGAAGAGCTCGCTCATCGGCGCGAATGGGAAGGAGAGCAGCTGTGGGCGGCGGGGTGCTATCGAGGAAGTTTGGGGAATAGTTGGTAGGTGGTGGAAAAATATATATCATGACAGGATACCTATGAATATGAAAGGTATGGCGAAAAAGTATGAGGCTCAGCGTCATCTGGAAGCTGGTAATGCTCTTGTTAATTCAAAAAAATATGATGAAGCTATC
>DUGO01000194.1 GCA_013331375.1 Candidatus Methanoperedentaceae archaeon
GAAATAAGAAGAGAGGGACTGGAAGTGCTTGCGAAAGCCCTCGGACCGATAGAAATGGTCAGATTTGTCCAGAGCTTCGACCTGGGAAGGGGGGACTATACTAAGGAACGCTCTCAATGGTTACCTGAAAGCATGGATGAAATTTTAAAGGGCATTAAAGAGAAGAGAGCAGTTAGTGCCCGCAAACCATGAAATTAAAATACTCTCTGGGGCAGAGGATATCGGGAAGATACTGACCAGGAAGCGCCTGCGCCTGCTCCAGATTATTCGAGAGAAAAGACCTGAGTCCATAAGCGAGTTTGCGAGGATGCTGGAGCGCAAGGAATCAAATGTGTACAATGACCTGACTTTTCTTGAGGGGGTAGGTCTCCTTGAGCTCAAGGAGGGTAAAAATCACGTTAAGCGAGTGCCTGTTGTTGATTATGACGCGCTGCATATTACGGTTCCGCTGACGGGGTAGGGGCGGGGGGAACAAGCGCGCAGGCGCATTCGGGAGCATCAGCGGCGGACGCGCGTGAGGGTATCAACAAAAAGCCGACGGATGCTTTTTCCTGATTTTTTCCTTGACGTCACTTCGCACCCTGCCAACCACAGCATCGATATCGATGTTCCTGAAGTCTTTCTCAAGCTGATCTGCCAGCTTTTTCGATGTTTATCTTTTTGATTATCAACAGGTCATTTTTAACATCCGCTATTAGCAACCTGGAGCTTTCATTCAGCTTCAGCTTCTTGCGCAGGGCGCCGGGGATAACAATCCTGCCTGCCTTATCGATGCTTATGATTTCCATGTTGTGCCGTTATGGTATTATGGCATGATACGTTTTTGGGCGGGTAGCGGCGGAATCTAAACGCGTTGGGTGCGATAGCTTTAATATCAATTGAAACAATTGTTTTAATTATGCCTACGACCATCACGATCAGCGATAAGACAAAAGGAAGGCTGTCGGACTATAAGTTTGGCGACTGGACTTTTGATGATGTNNAAGCGCGGAACATATCAAAGAGCATTACCGCCGCCTTGCTGATTTCAAAGGGATTTCAAAGGAAGGATTCAAATCCAGGATGAAGAAGAGTTCTCCAGATGGATGTTGATATAGTTGAGCAAAGACACGACTCCGTATGAAGTCCTTGTAGATGAAAGAGTTGAAAAAGATNNAAAAGATTTAGAAAAAGTCCCGAAGTATGTTGTTGAGAAATTCCTGAAACTGCTTGATGAATTTGAGAAAAATCCTGTTCGACCAAGATCTGGTTTCGATGTAAAGCCTATGGAAGGATATCCGGGTAATACATATCGATTACGAATCGGTAAGTATAGGGTTCTTTATTCTGTTGATATTGAGAATAAAAAAGTCATGATAACTACTGTCCAGCATCGAGGCGATGCCTATAAGTAGCGGATTCATAGTTTCCTATTTAATAGACTTTAGAGACTATCAGTGCAATCCAAATAAACAATGCTACAAAACTAATCAGGTATTTTAATATAATCAATTCTGTTTCGTGGTTTTTGATATAATACTCATTCATACGTTCTATTTTTGTGGAGAATATGTCATATATAATCCAAACAATTAAACATAGAATAATAGTATGGATAGAAAAAGTTCTTACCTGAACTATCGTAATTCCTTTAGGTTCTAAAAACATAGATAAAATCAATATAACTCCACCAATATAAAGTAAAAATCTATACCAGTTTTTTATGGCAAAATTATCCAATAAACCAAAGTTTATTTCAGGCATAGTTAAACAACTGATATGATATGTATCATATTATTTATATCTTTCCACATATGCGCCCCTCCCCCCAAACAGCAATAATTATTACCTCCCCCTCCATGTAACTGCCTCCTATGACCAGAAAAGCAGCCCTGATAAAAGGCGACGGAGTAGGACCTGAGCTTGTCGGCAGCATGCAGAGGGTGATGGAAGCCGTGGGCACAAAAGTCGAGTTCATCCCGTGCGAGGCTGGCGCGCAGTGGTGGGAGGCGCACGGCGGGAATTCGCTCATCTCGGAGGAGACCTGGGATACGCTCGGCAGCACCGACGCAGCATTCAAGGGTCCCACAACCACGCCGGGCGGCGCGGGCTCGCCGAAGAGCGTTGCTGTCTCCATCCGCCAGAGGCTCAACCTGTACGCTAACGTGCGCCCCATCAAGACCTTCCCCAACACGGCGGCGCCCCTGGGGGAGGTGGATTTCGTGTGCGTGCGCGAGGGCACTGAAGGCATGTACTTCGGAAAGGAAGTGGAGATCACGGATGACGTGTACATCGCGATACGGCGGATATCGCGCTCGGCAAGCGCGAAGGTCGCAAAATTCGCATTTGAGGAGGCGCGCAGGCGCAGATGGAACACAGTGGTCGCAATACACAAGAGCAACATCCTGAAGCAGACCTGCGGCGCATTCCTTGAGGAGGTGCACAGGGCAGGGAAAGAGTATCCCGGCATCGAAATCCAGGAGTACCACATCGACAACGTGGCGCAGCAGCTTATCAAGAACCCGCAGATATTCAATAAATCCGTACTGCTGTCAACCAACCTTTTCATGGATATCATCAGCGAGGAATGCTCTGCGCTCGTGGGCAGCATCGGTCTTATCTATTCAGCCAATATCGGCGACGGCTATGCCATGTTCGAGCCCGCGCACGGCTCTGCGCCAAAGTATGCAGGTCAGGATAAGGTGAACCCGGTGGCTACGGTGCTTGCAGGGGCGTGGCTT
>DUGO01000192.1 GCA_013331375.1 Candidatus Methanoperedentaceae archaeon
TGTGAATACCCTGTACTTTATCTGGTTGTCCTTCAGTTCCTGGATTACCCTGTGCGTGATGATTTTTTCTGGTGTGTGCAGCCCCTTCACGCGCTCCACAAGCTCCCTGAAACTGCCGAACTTGCCCTTCTTGCGCTCGTCTATGATTGCCCACATCAGCTTCTTGCCGATGCCTGGCAAAAGCTCGAGCATGTGCNNTTATTGGGTACGCCTCATTGAAGAACTCCACGAACCGCTGTTCGTCGCTCACGATAATCTTTTCAATCATGAAAGGCAGTTCGGACTGCGCACCGTGGGTAAGGTCTGCGTACTGGATGCGGCGCTTGACATGGTCAATGACAGTCCTGTCTCCTTCGCCGATATACACTTTGTCCTGTACTTTCACAATTGCGCCTTCTTTCGGCGCCATTTCCATGAGCACAAAACGCTTATCGCCAATACCCTGCACGAGCGGCTTTTTCTGGTACACAGGGCGGGTATCATCCGGGTGTCCGTACGGCAGGTAATCAAGAACCCATGCTACATCTTCCTTAACCAGTTTCCTGTCCATGAACACGATTGCCACTCTCGCTCAACTGATGTGTAATACTCGCACCACTTTATAGGTGCGTACCAATATATAAAAGTTCAGCTTAAGTTGACTTTTGCACTTTGAAAATCGTAATTGCCTCTGGACATGTTGTCTCAACATAGACTTAAGAAGGAATGTCTCTTCATCATTTATCAAGAACTTTCGAATGACATATTAGGACCAGCCAATCGATTCGAATGATTTGTAGTCTGACAGTTTCTGGGACATGATGGAAAACAACGAATTTAATCCGATATGCGCCGCTGGCCTCGTTTTGGAAAACTTATAAATATTGCAAGTCATTTTCTAATCAGAAATCAGTTTGGAGAAGGAGGTAATTATGCAGCGAGAGGTATGGTTCTCCCACAGGGAGAATATCTATGAGGTGGAAAATAGTGAATTTCGCTGGACAGATAAGAAGAAAATATGGAACTGGGACCACTGCACGGTCAGTCTTGCCCGCAGCTACAAGGATAACACATTGATAGGAGTGGTCAGAAGCAGCTCAAACACGAACAGCAAGTACATGGGGGATATGCCTGTGAATGTGAGGTACATGCTGGGATTTGCAATTAAGAATGTCTCAGAACTGAAGATCGAGAAAGCAGGCGAATGGCAGGGACCGGAGGACAGGTTGATATTCCAGGCAGGCTCTAATTACTGGATATGGGACTGGGCAAAAGAAGGGACAAACATAAATGAATCTCCAGTATATGAGCTTCATGAAAGTATCAGCAAAGAATTGGCGACCCAGCTCATCGCCAGTGATAATATCTTCAAAGTGGACCTGGAAACAGAACCGGGTATCGTCCCGGTGATATATCAACCTGCCGTGGATTCCCTTAAGAACTTCATCAGAGAAATCCACTGTGCAAGATTGCCTGAGGAAAGTAACGACGGGTCGTACATAATCGAGGTCACTCTAATCTTTAATAACGAGGAGTTGCGCAGGCATTCCTACAAAGGTTTTTTAAACAAAATATATGAAAGAATCCGCAAAGAGCTCAACGGCAGGACAGTGGACGTCGAAAGCTTCAGGATGGTTGTCAGGCAAGATAAGAATGACCCTTCAGTCATTGAGGACGTTTCGCTCCTTTTCGAGGGCATCTACAGCGACTACCCGAATAAACCTCATTCAATAGAGGACGACGATATCCACGGTGACAAAAAGGATGCAAAGCCGCATAGCGTGATATATTACTTCCAGGACAGGAGGCATCCGGTGATATTCATCAATACATCTAATCACGCAATGGCGGCGGATGACAATAACAGGCATCTATGGAAATGGGAGTACATACCATGGGTAAAGAATAAGCCGGTGATATTTGATAACAAGAGTCGAAAGGACATTGATGAGAAGTTCAAGACCTTTCTGGGTCGAATCGTCAGTTACTTTCAAGCTTCCTGACTGTTTCCTGCGGGTAAGGGTTAATGTTTTAAGCTATCGAAGTACAGTTAGTGCCGATGTACCATCTTGAGTGTATTGAATGCAGGAGAACGTACGATAAGGACGAGATAATCTATAACTGCGAATGCGGCGGTCTGCTCGAAGTGGTTTACGATCATTCGAAGCTCAGGCTTGGAAAAGAATTCCGCCATGAGCCCCCCTCGGTCTGGAAGTACAGGGCTCTCCTGCCTCTTGAAGGGGAGCCCGTGACGTTGAATGAGGGAGGCACTCCCCTGTACAGGGCACGGCGCCTGGCAGAGAAGATCGGGATAAAGGAACTGTACATCAAGCATGAGGGCATGAACCCCACGGGCTCGTTCAAGGACAGGGGCATGACCGTGGGCGTGAGCAGGGCGCTTGAGCTGGGTGCCAGGGCGCTTGTGTGCGCCTCCACTGGTAACACTTCCGCGAGCCTCTCGGTATACGGAGCAAGGGCAGGCGTGCCTGTGGTCGTACTGCTGCCCGCGGGCAAGGTTGCGATAGGCAAGGTCGCCCAGTCGCTGATGCACGGCGCAAAAGTTCTGAGCGTGCGCGGGAACTTTGATGAAGCGCTCAAGCTGGTACGAGAGCTATGCGATAAGCCNNTTCTATCTGCTGAACTCTATAAACCCTTACAGGCTTGAAGGTCAGAAGACCATCGGATTTGAGATTGCAGACCAGATGGGCTGGAAGCTGCCGGACCGGGTCGTCCTGCCAGTAGGGAATGCAGGCAACATATCAGCTATATACAAGGGATTCAGGGAGCTCAAGCTTCTCGGGCTTGCGAACAGTATCCCAATGATGACCGGGATACAGGCTGAGGGAGCATGCCCTGTGGTCACGGCTGTGAAAAGCGGGGCTGACAGCATAACACCGGCAGAAAGACCTGAGACCGTTGCAACCGCTATCAGGATAGGGAATCCCGTCAATGCACCCAAGGCGCTGCGGGCGATTCGGGAATCGGGAGGCACTGCGGAATCTGTATCCGATGCGCAGATACTCGAAGCCCAGCAGGAGCTTGCGCGCGTCGAGGGGATAGGGGTCGAACCTGCGAGCGCATCCTCACTTGCAGGATTGAAGAAGCTTGCCGACATAGGGATGGTTGACCAGGACGAGACCGTGGTTTGCGTCACGACCGGTCACCTGCTCAAAGACCCCGAGAATGTGCTCAAGGTCTGCCAGAAACCGTTAGAGATAGACCCGTCACTGGATGCGGTGATGAGGGCTATCGGAAGACGGTAGAAACCTTTTTTGATAGCGTATCTGCGTTAATCTGCGGTTTTTGGATTCCACACCTGGAAAAAGAAAGTGGCATGACCTCAGAACAGGTCATGCAGGTTGAACTTGAACGGACCGAGGGAGCCGCCGAAGTTGCCGGCTGTTATTTTCTTGACCCCGGGGATTCTAACCGCAGCTTCTATACCGGCTTTCAGTGATGTCTTTATGTAATCCTCGTTAAGACCGTTGATGACAATCTCGAAGACCCCGTTCACGCCGGGCGGGATTTTCGTGTCCGGTACTTTCTCCCTCAGTGTCGGGCAGTACTTCTCATTGGTTGACAGCTTCATGAACTTGGGATATTTCAGTGAGCCTACCTTGGAGCCGCTCGCCACAATGCCTCCAGGGAAAGGTGTTATAGTTCCCTCGAGAATGCTGATGGCATCGACAGCGCTTTCTGCAGCCGTAAGTGCTGCCATCTGGTTCTCGCCGAACACGAAGAAGTTGCCACCTGCGATACCATCCACTGCACCGATATTCTCCTCTATGAGGAACTCTCCCTGCATCTCAGGTATGGCGAACACTTTTCTCCCGGCTATATTGCGCTCGGACTCGAACCCGTCACCGAACCACTTTTCCTTGAAACCGATATTGAACTGCTTTTCAGCTGTGGGGAGCCCATTCCAGACAGCCGCGGTCGGGGCTGTGAGAACGCACTGACCCAGCCTCCAGAGAAGCTGCGCCTCGAGTGACTTGAACCCGAATGTGCATATCTGGAGAAACACTCCGGGTCTGCCGTCCGGGGTCTCGCTTCCCGGTACCACCCTCTCAATTCCAACCTCAGCAGGACATCCTATGACAGACGTGCCGAATCCCTTGGCTTCCTGGGCTGCAACGAGCGCCCATCTTTTCGTCGCGCCGGTTATGAGAACCCGTGCTATCTTTATGGGGAATGCCTCTGCGTAAGTGTCTTCTATCTCTACACCGTTCAGTTCCATTTGAACACCTCGCCGGAACTACACGCTTTTAATTGATATATTCTTCGAATTATTCCAGAGTTGATGGAAACTGCATTGATGAAAAACCGCAAATCATCTCTCACGTTACGGTATTTCACCCACCTCTTCAAGGGTGCGCTCGGCAAGTTCCGCCATGCGGACTGATATCCTGCCGGCTCCTGAGAATTCGTCCCTTGACATCACAGAGGCAAGCTCGTTTCCGAGTACGAATATCGCATGCTTGTGCTCAGCCTTGCTCCTGTGCACATGAATGGGACTTATCTGGAGCGACCTGTACTGTATGAAACGGTCTTCCATACCCATATCTTCAAAATATCTTTTCATCTGTACCATCAAAGCGTGTAGATGAATGAGTTCCTCCTTTTGCATAATCCCAATCTCCGTTTCAGTCTCTGCGACTGATGGTAGTAGCCTAACTAACATCCCCTTTATTCAGTACTAAATGGTTATGGAGGAAGTATATTTCCGAGCCTGTTATATTAAATCTTTCGATTTATTTCCAACGATTAATTGATACAATTAGCAGTACGGCGGCTATTGCGAGGAGACCCTCAAATGCTGGAGTCTGCTTGGCGGTGCCTGTAGCCCGTGCCGTTGGCGTGGCAGTTGGGGAAGCCCGGGGTGTGGGTGCCTTTGAACCGCTCGTTGGCACGATTATGGTCAGGTTATGCTTTGCGTCAGGCGACCCCGAGGAAACCGCAGCAATCGTGATGGTATAAACGCCGGCAGAAATGTTATCATCAGCCCCTATGGTAACATTAAATGTGGCTGAGCTCAAGATGACCAGACGTTTGACGCCGCCGTAATTCACTACGTGGATGCCATGCGGCAGTTCCTCTTCGCCCTGCATGCCTGTCCCGTTCTCGATAGGGAAGCGTATGCTCGTATCTCCAGCCGAGTTACCAATGTTCTTCACTGTGACAGGAAAGCTCAGTTCTTCCCCGGGACGTATAGTCACGGTGCCCTGCGCTGCCGTAATGTTAAGATAAGGAGCGGCTGTTGTCATTGGAACGATAGCCACAACTACAGCAAACAGCAAAATCGGGATTATGCGCATGTTTCATCATTATGGACTTGGGGTTAAAAAGCTTTGTGATTTTGTCCTGGCAAGCGCCCCGCGCACAAGAGCGCCCTCCCGGTCTCTGGACGGGATTAACAGGATTCGAGGCATTTTTCCTGTCCATCCTGCTAATCCTGTCCGAATTTGAGGTTCCCAGACAAAATTGCGAGTACAGCGCCTATGCCTCATCGACAAGCGCGGCGCGGCAAAAGAAATCCGTTCATTACCCGCCCCCCGCGCGCGCGCCGCCCGCCCCGGCGCCGAATCGCGAATGCGCAGCGGGTTCAAGGAAAAAGTCAACCTGGTCTGGGAAGAGATGCAAAAGCTATTGTCTATATACATGCTTTCTGTGGCGTACAGATATGGCAAAAATCGGTATTGTCCTAAATTATACAGCATAATGGAAAGTTAAAAAATCATCCCAGTTCCAGATATAATCAGTGAGCATTTCAATAATTGCAGGAGTCTTTTTATCATGTAAAACATCCATAAAATTCCAGTAGAATTGGATTAGCTCTATGGCATCGCCAAGCCTTGATTTCGATTTTGAGTAACACTTTGTTTTTCTGACAAGCCGCCCTACACGTTCCCGTAAATTTCCGCCCCCTTTGATTTTCACAATCTGCCCATATTCGATACATGTTTCTGGATAATATTCGGGCAATACATATGTGTAGTCATCGTTTCCATCTGAAAAAACCATGATTTTATTATCAGGAGACGGAAGTTCAGTGCTTACAAACAGTTTATCTATCATCTCTCTACAGGTCTCTTGTGTCCATTTTCCGATAGAATAAGCTACGAAAAAATAAGAGTTCCTTTTTATGCAACTGTATATCCAGGCATCACCTTCATCATCTGAGTTTGGGCTTCCTGGCTTAATTTTCTTCTGTTTTTTTTAATTGTAGTCCACATTTCATCTACTTCAAATTGCCCTAATTTTATTTCATTCAAGAGAATGTCATTGACAAGTTCAGCATGAGCCGCAAGGTCTTCAAGCAAACGACCAATTGTATCTCTGTGATGCCCTGTGATTCTCTCGATGCTGCGTATGCCGTTTTTCTCAACTAGATGTTTGCATATCTGAATTATCTCGGATTTCGATAAATGTTTATGATATAGCGGTGTGTTCACAGTTTCGACAAACCATGTGTTGCAGTGATTGCAATAGTATTGCTGATGCCCAGCCCTGTTTTTCCCACGTTTCAAAATGTCTTTCCCCTCTTCTTTCAAGTAATATTTGCATGCGGGATTCTGGCATGTAATGTCTATTTTTGTTCGAGGTCTTGCCATGAATGTATGATATATGCTGCATACTATTTAAATTATGAGGTATATACAAGGACAATACC
>DUGO01000191.1 GCA_013331375.1 Candidatus Methanoperedentaceae archaeon
AACAGTCATAAAGGTTCTTTCGGCATTGTCCTAATTTAAGATACTTAATTGAAAATTAAAAAATTCATTCCAGCCATGGATGATTCGTTAAATTCTCAATCATTGCCGGCGTACCATTTTTTGGCAACCTGTCCATGAAATTCCAATAAAATCTAAGGATCTCTGTAGCATTCCTGAGTCGTAACAGCTTTTTTGAATAACACTTTGTTTTTCTAACCAGCCTCCCTACACGTTCACGTAGAATGCCACAGAAGTTCTCGATATTTGTGGTTTCAATATCATCATTAGCAGGGTTTCCGAATACGTCCCTCTTAATTTTACCAATAACTTTCCCACCGTCTCTGATTTTCACAAGTTGTCCATAGTTGATACAGGTTTCTGGATAATATTCCGGGAATACGTATGTGTAGTCATCATTTCCATCCGAAAAAACCTCGATTTTGTTTGCTGGAGAGGGGAGTTCCGTTGCTTACAAACAGTTGGTCTATCATATCTCTACAAGTCCCTTGAGTCCATTTCCCGATAGAGTATGCAATAAACAGGTACGAGGCTCTTTTTACGCAGGCGTAAATCCAGGCATCGCCTTCTTCATTTGAGTTTGGGCTTCCCGGCTTAACTTTCTTTTGTTTTTTTTGATGAATGTCCACATTTCATCAACCTCAAATTGCCCGAGTTTGACTTCCTGAAGAAGAATCGAATTTACCATTTCAGCGTGTAATGCCAGGTCTTCCAAAAGGCGTCCTATAGTATCTCGATGATGTCCGGTTATTCGTTCAATCGACCTGATACCATTTTTCTCTACAAGATGTTTGCAGATTTCGATAATCTCTGACTTGGTTAGATGTTTATGATATAGTGGGGTTCCTTTTGTTTCCATGAAGAACGTTTTACAATGGTTACAGAAATATCTCTGATGACCTGTGGAATACCTCCCGCGTTTGACTATGTCTTTGCCTGCTTCTCTCAGGTAAAAACGGCATTTCTCATTTTGACATACTGCTTTTATTTCTCCTCTTGGACGAGCCATAATAATCCCTAATGGGATTATGTGTTTCATCCTATATTTAAGTATCGCATCTTAGGACAATGGGTCTTTTCCGATCATTGTGCTTGCGCCTTATTTTTTCAACAATGTAATCCAACAAGACTATCTCAACGATTTTTATCAGCATCACCTGCGATTTTAAAGCTTATTGGCGATCTTCTCAACTTCACGCCCATCCTGCGCCCCTGTCCTCCTCATCCCATCCCTCCGCCCCCGCTCGAACTCCCGCCCGCGCCGATTTCATTGTTTCATCTGGGCTATCAGTTTCGCCATCGTGTGCAGTATAAGCCCCGTGAACGCCATGAAAGTCCCCACAAGCGTAAGCAATATCATCAGCAGGGTCGGACCGAACATCAGCCCCTTTCCCAGGTAGAAATCCCGCAGGAAATCAAGCCCCATGAAAACACCGACCCCCGCCATCAGGATTCCGGGCACTGTGAAATAATACAGCGGTCTTCGCAGCTCCATGTCGTGCAGCACGTTGACGAGCACTTTTAATCCGTGCCGCAATGGATGCTCAGTAGAGCCCTCAACGTCATACCTCACACCGATTTCTACTTCCTTCACCCTTAAGCCAGCCGCAGCGGCATCAGACAGCATCTCGCTCTCTATCGCGAGCCCGTTCGCCCTGAACCTGAACACATGCGCCGAATCTGCAGCAAAAGCCCGAAATCCGCTCTGGGTATCCGTGATGTGAAGCCCTGCGTTCAGGTTTGTAGCCTTATCGAGGATCGCCTGACCCAGGCGCCTGTATGCCGGGGTACTATTGCCGTTGCCGTTCACATACCGGCTCCCGTTCACCATATCCGCCTCACCTGAGAGGATTGGCGCTACAAGCCTGGGTATGTCAGCCGGGTCATGCTGCCCGTCTGCGTCAAGCGTGACAATGACCTTCGCGCCCCCGCGGACGGCTGCCTCGAAGCCTGTCCTGAGCGCTGCACCCTTGCCCATGTTCTTCGGATGCCGGATGACCTCCGCCCCGGCAAGCTCCGCAACCTCCGAAGTATGGTCACGGCTTCCGTCATCTATTACGAGGACATGCTGCACAAACCGCCTTGCGCGTAGCACCATGCTTCCGATGGCGACCTCTTCGTTGAGCGCGGGCAGTATTACGGTTACGGGTTCCGCCATGTGCCTCCGCGGGTAACTATCAATGCCAGGTTAATTGTACCTTCTCCTTCATTCATCATGGTACCTTTTTGCCCGGATTCAATATGGGATAAATTCTTATATATTTTTCGCCCTGTCAGGTATATATCCCGGCTATCCTCTCTGCGGCTTTGCCATCCCCGAAAGGATTGCTCCATTTGCCTTTCCTTGACAGCATGAGCCGTGCGCACTCAACGATTTTCCCCGGGTCGGTCCCAGCAAGCATATTCGACCCTGCATCGAGCGTCTCCGGTCTCTCGGTATTATCCCGCAGCGTAACGCACGGCACGCCTGTGATACACGCCTCCTCCTGCACGCCTCCCGAATCCGTTAGCACAAGCCGCGCGCTGCTCTCAAGCTGGAGGAACTCGAAATAATCAAGCGGCTCAATCAGCTTAATATCACCGGCATCCAGCCCGAACTCCTCGATTCTTTTGCGTGAGCGCGGATGTATGGGATACACTGCAGGGAGCCCGGTTTCTCGCGAGAGCTGGAGTATCCCGTCAAGCAGCCCCCTGAAGCGGGAAGGGTCATCCACATTCTCCTGCCTGTGGGCTGTCTTGCGCAAAAACCCCTTCCCCACAAGACCGTGAGCTGCAAGCGCATCATTGTCTTCCGCAAGTCTCAGGTTCTGTTGAACGGCATCAACGATTGTATTGCCCGTAACCAGTATCTTCCCATCAGGGATGCCCTCCCCGAGCAGAATCCCCCTGGATTTTTCTGTAGGTGCGAATAGATGGTCTGACACGTGGTCTGATACCACCCTGTTTATTTCCTCTGGCATCCGCCTGTCGTAGCTGCGAAGCCCTGCCTCGACATGCCCCACCGCTATCCCGAGCTTGGCAGCCGCAAGCGAGCCTGCGAGCACGGTATTGGTATCTCCCTGCACCAGCACCGCATCCGGCTTTTCAGCCAGCAGTATCCTCTCTATGCCTGCAAGCATCCTGCCGGTCTGCCCACCGTGGGAGCCGGAACCTGTTTCAAGGTTATATTTTGCACCGGGGAGCCGCAGCTGCTCGAAGAACACCCGGTCCATGTTGTAAGAGTAGTGCTGCCCCGTATGCAGTATCATGAATTCAAGCTCGAGCCGCTGGCATTCCCTTACCACAGGAGCCATCTTGATTATCTCGGGGCGCGTGCCCAGGATTATGCATATCATTCGAATACCTGCTTTAATTATAATATTTAACTGTATATATTTATTGATGGTAGCCGTCACACAGAAACGCCGGGTCCTCTTATCACAACTCAATTCAGAGCCGGCTATGACAGATGGTTGATTATGTCCCGCACAGGGATGTTCGAGTATTTCCTGACTGTCCTTATGAACAGCTCCACCTGGTCCATGCCAGTCATGGCATAAGTATCCGAGAACCCGGTACTTGATACCAGCTCCTTTGCTATGAGACGCCTCTGGGCATCCGCAAGCTCGCGCATGGTCCCGAGTATGCCCGTAAAATAGCATACTCCTCTTGTCCTGTCGCTGCTCACGTTCTTCACCACACCGCAGTGCACGCAGTGAGGATGCCTTGCCACCCCCTGCATATGCCCGCCCGAGTAGAGAGGCAGCCAGTCGATATCCGGGTGTACGCTGCTTTTATGAGCGCATGCCAACCTTTCGTGGGGTGCGTTATTCGTCATGGACATTTCCCTGCAAAGTAGCAGGCATGCCCGGGCAGCCGTTTTCCCGGGGCACGCGGTGCCGCCTTTTTCCCGATTTTTCTCGATATATTCCGCTCCTGTCTGATAAATCAATCTTGGATAGAGACCTGCAAGGAGACCTGCAGAACGCCAACATATAACTACATGAAGGTTCCAGATACCTCCCCTGGCAGGAGGGATTGACTCGCAGGAGCCCATCATAGAAGTCAGGAACCTCACAAAGGTCTTCCAGGCGCGAAGAGCAAAAATAACCGCAGTTGACAACGTGAGCTTTGACATCGGCAGAAGCGAGATATTCGGCATGATAGGTCCCAACGGCGCGGGCAAATCCACCACCTTTGCGATGCTCACAACGCTCATAAAGCCAACTTCAGGCAGCATAAGGGTCGCATCATTTGAGGTTGGGGTAGATGACCAGAAGATACGCAGGATAATAGGAATAGTCCCGCAGCAGCACAGTTTATATCCCGACCTCACAGCCAGGGAGAACCTTGAGCTGATGGGCAACCTGTATGAAGTTCCCCGGGACATCATGGAAGATAGGATTGACAGGTACCTTTCTCTCGTGAGCCTCGATGAGCATGCGGACAGGTTCACGGGCGGCTTTTCAGGTGGCATGAAGCAGANNGGTCTTGACCCGCAGACAAGGCAGGCGATCTGGAAGCTCGCGCGCGGTTTCAACCGCGAGGGAAAAACAATTATTTTCACAACCCATTATATGGATGAGGCTGATGCGCTGTGCCACAGGGTAGCAATAATGAACTCAGGCAGGTTGATAGCCCTGGATACGCCAGCAAACCTCAAGGCAATATCGAAGAGTTCAACTCTCGAAGACGTCTTCATTCACCTGACCGGGGCTGAGGTGCGCGATTGATATGGATACCAGGGAACTGAAATCAGAACTCCGGAAATCCTGGATAATCACTATCAAGGAGTTCAGGCAGATATTCAGGAAAAAGGTGCTGATAATACCACTTTTCATTTTCCCCCTTGTGATGATCGTCTTTTTCGGATACGGGATGGGAGGGACTATCTCGCACGTTGACATGCTTGTTATCAACGATGATGCAGGCAAAAGCTCGGAAAAACTCATCTTAGATATCGAGACGTTCATGCCCACNNAGGACAGCGAGTCGCCTATGTTCGATATCACATATACCAGGGACCTGTCGCGCTCCGAAGCCGAGGATTTGATAGACTACGGGAACTATAAGGCTGTGCTGCTCATACCCGCGGATTTCAGTGAGCGAATCGCCAATAACGAGACGGCAACACTCACACTGATCACAGACCAGTCAGATACGACATCAAGCGGTGTGATAACAGATGTCTTAAGCCAGATAGTGATGGCTGGGAATTCCGGCAGGCGGACCGTCTCGCTGCAGTTACCGGAGATATACGGCAGCCTGCGCTACCTGGACTTCCTCACGCCTGCTGTTATCGCGCTGACCATCTATTTCGGCACTGTCATGACTACGGGATACGCGATAGCCGGGGAGAGGGGGAACGGCACCATAGCCCGAATCCTGATGACGCCTGTGAGCCGGGGCGCGGTCATCCTGGGCAAGACCGTCCACCAGCTCATACTGCAGCTTGCAAGGGCGGTCATACTGATTCTCGGAGCCATTGGCATCCTGGGCGTATCCATGAACGGAAGCTGGCTTCTCGTTGCGCTCGTGCTCATCATATTCACCCTGGGCTCAGTGGGGCTCGGCATAGCCATGTCAGCGGTGACTGACGACATGGAATCGTTCCAGCAGGTGAGCATGCTGACCTCGCTGCCCTCGATGTTCGTGACAGGCGTGTTCTTCCCGCTGAGCTCGATTCCGGACTGGATGCGCTGGATAGCGTATTTCATCCCGCTCACGTATGCCAACAATGCCATGCGCGCCATCATGGTCAAGGGACAGGGTCTGGATGCCATTCTGGGTGATGTGCTGATACTTGCATTGTATGCTGTGATAATTTTCGCAGTTGGAGTACGGCTTTTCAGGAGGGAGCTATGATTAGAAGAACGATGAAACTGAGCCTGCTGCTGGCAGTTTTNNTGCTATATGCAGCCCAGGTAGCGGCTGCTTACGATGCGCCGCAGACCTATGAAATTCCAAGGAGCTTTGAATTCTCAAAGAACTTCTACACGGTGTTCGGGAGCCCAGACATACAGGCAACGATAGTGGGCAGCAACGAGTTCGAGAGGGGACGCACCGTCACCCTGTATATCGATATGGTGAACAGGGGCAAGCTCCTCGGATTTGACAGTAATGTCGTGCCTTCAGGAGCTGACGATATCTTCGCTGCGCAGACCGAGATGAAACTTGAGAGCAGGGTGGTTGATGCGACAGGCATTGTGGCGCAGCTGTCAGCCGCACCCGGAAGCCCGGTCGAGGTGAAATCCACTGCCCAGCTTGCGGGCTCCATACGCAGCGGGCAGAATGCCCAGATGCCGCTCCGGTTCGATATCAAGATAGATAAGAAAGCTCCGGCAGGCGAATATACCCTTTATCTGAACATGACGTACGACTACCAGAAAAACGTTCAAATATCGAATGCAAATGCGTCCGCCCAGACCTATGAGCCGAGCTACTGGTACGGCACCATATCGCAGAACCAGACGCTGCTGATAAAGGTGAAAAAGCAGGCTGACTTTGAGATAACCGGGATATCCAACAGCATGCTTGCAGGCAGGAGCAAGGTGATAGAGCTCACAATAAAGAACACTGGGGAAGAGGAGGCAAGGAACCTAAAGGCGCTCATCAGCCCGTCAGACCCGATAAGCACAACAGACGACAAGGCTTACCTTGACACCATTGCACCGGGCAAGACGGCGACCGCACGGTACAGGATTAAAGCTGCCGGCTCCGCTGTAGCTAAAACATATGCGATTGACGTTACGCTCAGGTACGAGAATCCCCGGGGGGATATCCTGTATTCTGATACCCTGCAGGCTCCCGTGGAGGTAACAGAGCAGGGGTGGTTCGATAAGCTGTTCGGATGGCTCTAATCGATTCGAAATTTTAATGAGCCACTATACCTATACTACGCGCATGTGCGAACTTCGCGTATTCATGGAAAACGGGAATCGTGAACAGATAATGGACGATGTGGTGCGCATAAAGGTGAACGGCGGCTCCATCACGCTCGTCACGCTGCTGGGTGAGACCCGGCAGGTGAGCGGTGCTATAAAAGAAATAGATATAACAAAGCAGGAAGCTGTATTGAAGCGGAAATGAGGGATTACAGGACATGAAGGCAAAGGTTGCTATCAACGGGTATGGGACGATAGGAAAGCGCGTGGCAGATGCCGTTTCCATGCAGGACGACATGGAAATCGCAGGCGTTGTCAAGACAAGACCGAGCTTTGAGGCGCGCGTTGCACTCGATAAGGGATACGGGCTTTTCGTGCCCTCAAAGGAGAACGCGGCTGATTTCGAGAAGCAGGGAATGGAGGTCAGCGGTACGCTGGATGAGCTTCTGGGGGATTCTGATATCGTCGTTGACGCTACCCCGGGGGACGTGGGCGCGGAGTACAGGAAGCTGTATGAGAAGCACGGGATAAAGGCGATATGGCAGGGAGGGGAGGAGCACGAGGTGGCAGGCTTCTCGTTCAACTCCGAGGCGAACTATGATGCTGCTCTTGGTAGGGAACATGCCAGGGTGGTCTCATGCAACACCACGGGTCTTGTGAGGGTGCTGTACGCGCTTGACCGCCAGTTTGGTGTCGAGAAGGCAAGGGTCACGGTCATGAGGCGCTCTGCAGACCCGAACGACATCAAGACAGGACCCATAAACGCCATCGTGCCCGACCCTATATCACTCCCGTCGCATCACGGTCCTGACGTAAAGACCGTCCTGCCTGGCATTAATATCACCACAGTTGCAGTAAAGCTCTCCACAACCCTGATGCCCCTGCACGCCCTTAACGTGAAGCTCGGGAAGGATTGCGGCGCGGAAGACGTCGTAAAGACCTTCAAGTCGCGCCCGCGCCTTCGCCTCGTGAGCGGTAAGGACAGGGTGAAGTCCACGGCAGAGGCGATGGAGCTTGCAAAGGACCTTGGGAGACCTCGCGGCGATATGTGGGAGAACGTCATATGGAAGGACTCGATAGCCATTGACGACGGCGAGCTCTACTTTTTCCAGGCGATACACCAGGAGTCTGATGTCGTGCCCGAGAACGTTGATGCAATCCGTGCCATGCTTGAGCTGGAAAGCGATGGGGCAAGGTCGATACTCAAAACCAACGCAGCGCTAGGGATTAAGAAATAGCTTTGGGGATGATGCCTTTTTTCTTAATCCACCAGTAGGCAAGCAGCGTTGACCCGACCGTTGAGATTATCAGCATCGCGCTGTACCAGCCGGCATCAGACGGTTTCAGGTCAAATGCCGTGTTGCCGAAGATGGTTGCAAGCGTGTTGGGCACAAGTACGGCTGTGCCCAGCACTGTGAGCCATGTCACTGCAAGCGCAAGCCTGTTGTTGATTATCTGGAGCTGGTTGTTGTAGATGCTCTGCAGCACCTCGAGCCCGCTTGCCAGCACCTCTGACATGTGCTCGCTCAGCGATATCTGCCTGTTCACGTCACCTGCGAGGATGCCTATGCGTGCCAGCAGCTTGGGGCTGTCGGTTATCAGCTCTGCGTCGCCGTGGCGCAGTGAGTTGATGACATCAAGGGTAGCCCAGAGCGTGTCCAGATACTGGATGAGCGCATGCTTCATGTTATGTATCTCGGGTGCTATTATGTTGCGGGGGATGGTAGGGTCTGTGAGCCGGCTGCTGAGCTCGTCGCCCTGCGTCTCTATCCTGCGCAGGTGGTCGAAGTTCGCACTGTTGTTCTCATCTATCAGCCGGGTCAGGAATATGGTGAGCTTGTCCTGCCATGGCAGTACCGGCTTGATCTTTCGCATGAAGGTCTCTGCATACCTGTAGAAATGCACGAGCCTGACCACTTCTTTCGTGTGCATGGTGAGTATCAGGTTTTTCCTTATGAGGATGAGCAGGGGATACACGTCCACTTTTAATCCTGTGACCCTGACAGCCGGGAGCATAAGCCCGAGTTCCGTGTCCCTGTCCTCGTATGCAGAGTAGTACCCTGAGAGCAGTGACGGGACAAGGCTTGATGAAAAGCCGAGCGCACTTGCGATTTTCGCGGTCTCCTCATGTATCTCGGATACAGAGAAGTTCAGCCACGCGATGTCCGCATCCTGCAGGATGGAAATGAAATCCGAGGGCTGCTCGCCCGTCATCTTGCACGGTCTGCCGCTGGGCGGCATCGCCACGCAGAACGCGCGCGGACCGTTAGTGGCAGCCTTGACCTGCGATACCTCAGAAGTTTCCATAAAAAATCACTCTTCAGTATTCAGTGATGAACATTTATAATAAGCTTTGCCCAGGATGCAGTGTAGAGTCCTGAAATTATTTCGCTCTGGTTTTTCTGCGAATGACAAGTCATCAGAGCCGATGGTGAAGAT
This sequence comes from Candidatus Methanoperedentaceae archaeon, assembly GCA_013331375.1. Taxonomy (GTDB): domain Archaea; phylum Halobacteriota; class Methanosarcinia; order Methanosarcinales; family Methanoperedenaceae; genus UBA10536; species UBA10536 sp10536u. The sequence continues at coordinate 9,321 of DUGO01000191.1, forward strand.
GACAAACAGAAGGATCAAGTTGGGAATAGACTGGATACTAAAAAAAGGTGAAACCGTTGATGAGGTAGCCAATAATTTTAAAGTATCTACCAGACGAATAGAGCAATTGGTGAAGATCTTTAAAGAAACCGGGAAATATCCAGTTTTGAATCCAAAAAGACGACCCAAGGTGTACCTTACAGAAGAACAGAAACATATTATAGAACAAGCTTACAGTGAATCATATTTAGGTGCAAGACTTCTCAGACACCATATAAAAAAGAGATATAAACAAAGCATCCCACAAAATAAAATTCATGCATATCTTCTGGAAATTGGATTGGCAAAACCTGATCCCAAGAAACAGAAAAAACGAAAGCGATGCCGATATGAGCGAAAGCATAGTTTATCATTGCTCCATGCTGATTATATGGAAAATAACGGAGTTCATGTGATTGCCTTTGAAGATGACGCATCCAGGAAGATCCTTTCAATTGGAGAATTCAATAATTCAACAACTGATAACGCTTTAGAGGTCCTGAAAGTTGCTGAACGTGAAGCTATCGAGGCCAATGGTTTGATTCAGGCCATCAATACTGACAGAGGTTCACAATTTTATCCAAATAAGAAAGACAAAAATGGTGAAGCAGATTCTGTTTTTCGAGATTATCTTGAATCAAAAGGAATAAAACATATACCTTCACGAAGGAATAATCCACAA
>DUGO01000158.1 GCA_013331375.1 Candidatus Methanoperedentaceae archaeon
TGTGAGGCAGACCTGACCGCTTCGGTTTTGTAAGAATTTAGATGTTCAATACATTTAAATATATTAGATTTCTAAATAATAGAATATGGGGACTCTCACAGTGAACGTTAACAATGATGTGGAAAAGGAATTCCGGAAGGCTGCCGGCAGCGTTCACGGCAAAAGGAAAGGCGCCCTTGGAAGGGCGCTCACTGAAGCCATGGCTGAATGGACTTATGCCAAAAAACAGAAACGGATAGCAGAAGAAGCGCTGGCTCTCATGGGACAGGGCTTCAGGTTCGGCAGGAGATTGTACAGGGACAGAAGCGAACTGTATGAAAGATAAGATTGCCCTTATAGACTCCAATATGCTGAGCTACGTCTTTGATTCTGGCGAGCCTGAGAAGAGACGGGTTTGCAGCGAGCTTGTGGCAGACTGCTGGCGCGGAAACAGAAAGTTCGCAGTATCCATTCAGAACCTCTCAGAATTCTATGTTATCGTAACCAGGAAAATCACTAATCCGATACCTGAAAAAACTGCGAAGCGATTCATTGAACTGATAATCGATTTTGAGGGCTGGTCGGTTCTCAGTTCTGCATCCAGGACTGTGGTATCTGCAATTGATATAAGTTCGGAATATCGTATCAATTACTGGGATGCGCTGCTTGCTGCGACAATGAGAGAGAACAGCGTGTTCAGCATTTATACGGAAGATGGGGACTTCAGGAAGATACCGTGGATTAAGGTTGAGAATCCTTTTAAGAAAAGAAACAGTGGCTGAATTTGTGAAGGTATAGGGGCGCACTTGACTTGCGATTCAGTGGCGACATCAGGCAGAAAAACCTTGTCGAGTGCTGGGGCGTTTCTTCGGGCACTGCAAACCTTCAGGCGCCACATCGTTATCTCGGCGCCGGAAGTCTTTCCAGTTCTGCGCCCAGCATCATGGCTCCTATAGCATAATCCAGCTCCTCCATGAATTCTATGAAATTCTTCTGGGGTACCCGGGCGCCTGCAGCAAACGCGTGCCCTCCGCCTGAGCCTCCGTGATTCAGAGCCACTTTCCGCAGCACGGCGTTCAGGTCAATATTGGCGCCGCGTGTCCTGAGGCTCAGGTCGTACACCCGCTTGTGCACCCTGTACTCGGCTGAGATCCCTACCGGGGCATTACCGTATGCAGCTGCATATATAGCAGCCTTCGACATGTAACCTTCGATATTTACAACATACGCGAGGTTCCGCAACCTGTTCACCCGCTTCTTGACCTCCTGTCTGATGCGCTCCTCCTTTTTAGAAGCCACAATTGCGCAATTCAGGAGACCTTCAATCTCAGTCGGCAGCATGTCTATGGATAGTGCGTCAAGTATGAACCGCTTATAGTCATAGTTCCTGCCGGCTTCGATTACATTCTGTAGAAGTATCCCTGCAAAGAAATAGAGGCTGCGCCTGTCCCAGTCCTCCATCCAGCTCTGGATCAGGTCGCTCTTATCGCTGAAATCGCCAATTGCGCCGTATATCGCAATGCGCCGAGTGTCCCAGTTGAGCAAATCCGCAAAGACATTGTACGTGATCTCAGAAGAGCATATTCCTGTCTCGTGATAGAACCAATCCTCTGCCCATGCCCTGCTCATCGGGTGATGGTCGATATAGAATACATCGACCAGTCCCCTGACGCTGTTAAGGCAGTCTCTCACCTGCTCTCCCGAGCGCTCATCCACTGCGATGTCAGTGATGACCACCTTATCATATTTTTCAAGGTCTATGCTCCGCAGCTCGCCGAACAGGTTCACCGGGCTTGTGAAGTAAACGTCGGCATCACCTATTGCGCTCTTTGCAATGGCTCCGGAACATACACCGTCGCAATCTCCATGGGCAAATATCAGCGACGTCATCGCCGCCTGCTCAATGCGTACACGAGCAGGAGGACAGCAGATGCAAACACACCCTCAAACCCGGGTGTTACCGTATCCTTTGCCTCTGTAGCTCCGGGATTTCCCGAGGACGTGCCGGATGAAGTCTCAACCTGCGTCCCGCCCTGGGGCTGCCCGCCGGTTTGAGTGTTCTGAAGCTTAGGCTTGTTTGAAGTCACGTTGATGGCAGGCATGCTTGACAGGGAGGTGCCTTCATCATTCATCAGGTTAATGAAGCTTGCAGATGCCGCCGGGAGTCTTATCTCACCGTCATCGTCCTGGTTAACAGCTATGATATAACTGAATGTCATAGATTCTCCCTCGTTCAGGATCTTATCGATATAACTTGTATTGCCGCTCACATACGTAACATTTGGTGGCAGTGGCTGAGAATCGACCACATCCACGTTCGCCTTGAGGTCCCCCACGTTCTTTGCTGTCACGGTGACCTCAAATGCCGCCTGTTCACCCTTCATGCTTGATGCATTAAGCGTCTTCGTTATGTTGATTTTCGTTCCATGTACGACCGAAATGGCTGTGTTGGATGCAGTGTTATAACTCTTGCCGTTATTCTTGAATGTTGAAAACGCTGCCGGGATAGTATGTCCACCCTTACTGGGCTCAACTGGTTTCAGCGAATAAGTGGTCGTCCAGGTGCCTCCAACTGATAGACTCTCAATTGTCCATACCATGTCCTGCTTTTCCTTGAGCTCAAATCCCGGTGGTACAGTATCACTTACCATGATTGAGTTCAGTTCCACTATACCCTTGTTCTGGAGAGACAGGCTTACAACTGCAGTGTCCCTCATGAACATGTTGCTCGTTGCAGTCTTGCTAAAAGACAGGTCCCACATTTTCACCACCCGAATCGTCTTGCCGCCTTGCCATACGTAATCCTTTCCCTTGATGTCCTTGCCGGCTATCCTGCCGTATATCGTGTAATCCGTGGAATCCCAGAGCATGGGTATATCGAACTTCGTCGAGAATGTTTCCCCTGGTTTTGCCTTTTCAATAAGACCGTAATTCCTTGACGTACTGCTGTCGCTATTGAATTTAAGACCTCCGCCGTCCATTGTCAGGACTACATCGCTCGCATCCGCAGTGCCTGAATTCCGTATCGTAACCGTTGCGGCTATGGACGAATCCGTGGCTTTGTATTCATTTTTATCTGTAGCTACGGTTATCTCAAACGTTGGCTTTCCCCGAAGCTCCATGCTGACCTTTGCCCAGGGGTCATACGTGTCGCTGACCCAGACAAGACTGCTGCTTGAAGGTAATTCAACTGCGGTGAACCGGACATCATCGTTATATATCTCAGTGGAATTCCTC
>DUGO01000086.1:0-2780 GCA_013331375.1 Candidatus Methanoperedentaceae archaeon
TGGCTGCCGCTCTCATCCTTTTCTTCCGGCAGCCCGAATAGGATAAGTGCCGGGATCCCCAGGTCGGCTATCTCAGATGCCTCATCAGCGACACCCGACAGCGGAATCCTGAACTGCCCGGGCATTGAGATTATTGCCTGCGGCTTCTTTATCCTCTCATCCACGAAAACCGGGCATATCAGGTCATCGATACCAAACCTGCACTCACGGACAAGCTCCCTTACCTTTCCAGACCTGAGCCTGCGGAGTCTTGTTCCTGGAAACTTCATGTTATTTTTTCACCATCCTGCCGTCCAGCCTGAATAGATCCGATACAGTCTCAATAAATCCAAGCTCCTCATTCTCGGCTGCCCTGCGAAGCACCTTGGTCGGCTCTGCAAGTATCTTGTTAATAAGGGAATGCGTCAGGTCATCAAGCACCTCAGATTCGATTTCCCCTATCGTGTGGTACGCCCGGAGCCTGTTGATAGCCTTTTCGCGCTCCCTGTTCCTGACTTCTTCCACTGAAGAGTAAAGGGCTGATATGACCTCATCCGCCTGCTGCCTCTTGTACGCGGCTCCGAGCAGAGCAAGCTCTTCCCCCACTATCTTTTCAGCCTTCTTCGCTTCCTCAAGCCGTCGCTTGAGGTTTCGGTCGCTTATGCTCTTCAGATCATCGATATTGAAAAGCCGAACGCCGGGCAGCTCGCCTGCGCCCGGGTCGATGTCTCGCGGAGTGGCTATGTCTATCAGCAGCATCGGTCCTTTCCGTCCGGATATGGACTTTGCAACGACATCCGCAGTCAGCACAAAATGCGGGGCTGATGTGGCGCTTATAGCAACGTCGGAGCGCTGCAGCCAGTCTCCCATTGCCTCATACCGGATAGCTTCGCCGCGCAGCTCCTCCGCAAGCCTGACCGCCTTCTCATAGGTACGGTTCGCGACATATATCGCCTTGACCTTCTTGCCTGAAAGAGCATGCGCAACCAGCGAGCCCATCTCGCCCGCGCCTATGACCATGACTGTTTTGCCTTCAAGCCCGCCCAGCGTATCCTCAGCCAGTTCGACCGCCGCAGAGCCTATCGAGACCGAGCCCTTGTTGATGTTGGTTTCTGTCCGGACGCGCTTGCCCACCTGTATGGCTTTACTGAATGCTGTCTCAAGAGTCCTGCCGATGGTACCTGCTTTCTTCGCTATCGAGTAGAGCTCTTTTACCTGCCCGAGTATCTGGTCTTCTCCCACTATCATCGACTCAAGCCCTGATGTTATCCTGAGCAGGTGCCGCAGCGACTCATCGTGGTCGTAAAAGTCGATGATACGCGCCGGGACTCGCATATGGGCTGCGAAATTGAGAAGCACCTTGCTGCCCTTTGGCGAGACGACATAGACTTCCACGCGGTTGCAGGTCATCAGGATTGCGCACTCCTCGACGAGCGGGCTTGAGTACAGCATCTGCAGGATACTCTCGACTCCTCCGTGCCATGCCTTCATCTTTTCGATATCGCCCACGCCTGCCTTGACGTGGGTGACCGCCATGCTTGAAATTTCCATATGGTGCATGTTCCGCCTTCTATTTCACTATATTTCCTATTTTAATCTGGTATATGTTCAAGTGCTGTATTATAGGCTTTTTCATAGGAGAGCGAAAGCTCTTCCCAGACCTTTTCATCCATGAGTATGTCCCAGAGTATCTTTTTCCTCAATTCCTGGCTGCCCACACGCTTTTTCAATAGTTCACGGACATCGCTCTGCAATCGTGCCATATCTCCGTACTCGTGAGTTATTACCTTTTCGATTTTCAGCCTCACATATTTTGAAAGTGCGGGGCTACTTCCGAGGGTCGAGATGCCAATGGTCAGGTCTCCCCGCCTTATGACAGACGGCACGACAACATCGCCTATCCCTTCAACGAGATCCAGCAGCTTTCCCTCCCGTCTTGCGGCGCACGCTATCTGTTCGTTCAGGGATGAATCGCCGGTCGCAGGCACGACTATGAACGCCGTCCCGATAAGCTTCCCGATGATATCGTCATCGATCCGTCCCCGCACCAGCTCCACACGCCCCTCTTTTCCAAGGGCGTCAAGCCCTTCGGTGAACTCCATGCTTACAACGACAGTATGCGCATACTGCGAGAACAGGCGTGCCTTCCTCTCTCCCACCGCACCACCGCCGAATATCACCACGGTTTTCCCTTCAAGGTCGAGCAGTAGCGGCAGCAGCTTTGCCATGTTATATCCTCACACCCGTCTTCTTGAATTCGCGCTCGCTGAACAGGATGTCGTAATCATCGATACCTGTGGCTGCCGATATCCGCTTTGCAGCCTCCCCGCATTCCTTTTTCGTGTATGCGTGCACCATGGTATAGAGATTGTACTTCCAGTCGGGCTTTCGCGGTCGCTGGTAGCAGTGAGTGACCTCAGGGAACCCTGCCATGAGCTTCCCGACTTCCTCCACCCTCTCATCGGGTACGTTCCAGGTGCACATGGCATTCGCCCTGATGCCTATCGCCCTGTGACCTATGGATGCCCCGAACCTGCGTATAGTGCCGTTGTCCATCATGTTCCGCAGCCGCTCCAGCAGCTCCGGCTCCCCGATGCCGAGCTTATCCGCCATCTCTGCAAACGGCTCGTCGACCAGCGGTATCCCGTCCTGGCTGAGCCGAAGTATGTGGAGGTCCGTATCGTCCATGAGCCAAGGTTAGTGCTTCCTGCTTATCAAGTTTTGTATGTAATGATTTAAAATTAAATTACAATTTGTAATTGGAATCTGGAAAAAATATATACGAGTGGAGAAAATAGCAG
>DUGO01000086.1:2806-3094 GCA_013331375.1 Candidatus Methanoperedentaceae archaeon
GGAATCGCAGGCGAACAGGAAGTATCTCGCATTTGCTGAGAAAGCCGACCAGGAAGGGTACAGGCAGGTGGCAAAGCTCTTCCGCGCGGCTGCGGCTGCAGAGACAGTGCATGCATTGAACCACCTGCGCGTGATGGGCGGAGTGGGGAGCACCAAGGACAACCTCAAAGGCGCCATCGATGGTGAGACCGCTGAATTCAGGGACATGTACCCCAGGTTCATAGAGGCTGCAAAGACCGAGAAGGCGTCAGATGCCGTGATACTGAGCTTTGACGTGGCAAACAGGGT
>DUGO01000089.1 GCA_013331375.1 Candidatus Methanoperedentaceae archaeon
ATAGCTACAGTCTGCTCGCACAGCAGCCTCCAGATATTCCACGGCGCACGAAATGTAGGCATATGCGTGGGCAAGCCCACGAAAATTTTACGATGCCCTCCGGAAAGCAAAGCCTGAAGGAAGCGCGTGATTTGCCATCGCAGAGAAAACAATGTTGCTGTCAATGACAAGTTCCATCTATACCGGTTCATCGTATGTGGATTCCTTTCCACTCTAATTTTTCCATACGTCGCTTGCGATTCTTCCGTCTTTCATAGTAATTATCCTGTCAGTTTGCTGCGCAACATCCATATCATGTGTTACAACGATGATTGTCTGCCCTTTTTCACTGAGCCCTTTTAAGAGTTCAACTATCACTTCACGCGTCTTTGTATCGACCGCTCCGGTAGGCTCATCAGCAAGAATGATGGCAGGATTATTTGCAAGTGCACGCGCGATGGAAACGCGCTGCTGCTGCCCTCCCGATAACTCTAAAGGTCTGTGATGCAGCCGCTCGCCAAGTCCCATCTTTGTAAGCAGTTCGATCGCCCTTTCTTTTCTCCTGCTACGTGAGACTCCATCGAATCTCATTGCCATCTCAACATTTTCAAGCGCTGTGAGTGCGTGCAAGAGATTGAAATGCTGGAATACGAAGCCTATCTTTTCTCTGCGTATCTTTGGAGCTTCGCTCTCTTTTGCTTTTGTTATCTCCATCCCGTCCAGGAACACGCTGCCGTTCGTAGGCCTGTCGAGCAGCCCCAGCATCGAGAGCAGCGTTGACTTTCCACTTCCCGATGGTCCGACTATGCTTACGAATTCGCTTTTTCCGACATCAAAGCTGACGTCATTGAGAGCCATTACAGGGATTTTACCCTGCATATATGTTCTTGTGAGATTCCTGATCCTGAGAATAGGTTCACTCCCATTGTTTCCATTATGCCCGTTGCTACTCATTTCTAAGCGCCTCCATAGGACTCATCTTCGTTGCGCGATACGCTGGGTATGTCCCGCATGTCACGCCCAGTATTACCGCAAAAAGCAACGCAATCAGCACCAGTTTTGGCGTGAGAGCGAACATGGGCGTTCCGTTCGACTCATTGAGTACACGGATTATTACGCCACCTGCGGCGATGCCCAGGTTCCCGCCAGCAAATCCCATAAGAGCAGCCTCGCCCATGGTCATCAACAAAATGCTCTTCCGCTCTGCACCAAGCGCCTTCATTATTCCGAACTCTTTTGTTCTCTCGGAGACCGACATCAGCATCGTATTCATGACGCTGAGCCCTCCGATAATGGCTGCAAGTACCGCTGCGCTCACGGTTATCATACTGAAAAGCGCAAGGTTATCCTTGAATTTCTTTTTGAGCTCCCCGGGCGAATCGGTTTTCACACCCTCCACGCTCAGCTCTATCCTGCGCGCTAGGTCCTCCGGGTCAGTGCCGTATTCGGGAACTGCATGAATGATAGATACTTTATTCTCCATCCCGTAAAATTTTTGTGCCCTATCCAGAGGCATCTGCACAACATAATCAAAAACCGTTCCCGTATATTCCAGAATGCCGACGACGGTCACGTTCCTTGACTGCGTTATTGATGATGACCTCCCCGAACTCTTCTTTTTCAGGTCAAGCTCATCACCCACGCTGAGGTCGAACTTCTTCGCGATACCATAACCCACAACAGCATTATACCCATCTCCCGGGACAAGGTATCTTCCTGATGAAAGCTTCGCCTCTTTCATCTGGTTCTCGGGCGGAAGACCAAAAACCAAGTCCGGGATACCAACGCCACCTGTCTGTTCAGGGTCAACAAGCTGGCTCAGGATCCCAAAAGCATCCTTAACACCCGGCACCCTTTTTATCTGCCTGATCTTTGACTCGTCAAGAACGTTTGTTCCTTCTGGCTGCACCTGGATATTGTTAGCCATGAGTATTACCGACTTGTCCACGACCGAGTTCATGTTCTCAGACATGCCACCCATGACCACAACAGCAAATATCCCCAGCATTATGCCAAATATGGTAAGACCTGTCCTCATTTTTCGCTGTGCCAGGTTCCGGATAATGAGATCGAGCATCTTAACCGCCCCGCCACGCTCTCAGCCTGGTTCCTGCCGCAATCAATACAATCAATATAGTTGCGACTGATTCAAGTCCCGGGAGCGTGTTTACAGCAGAAGCCCTATCAGTGCCTGGGTCCTTCAATATGCGGAAGACAGTTTCATATCTATCCACAGGGACGTTATCCTGGCTGACAGCAAGTATCTCCACGTTATAAGTTCCGGATGCAAGTCCTTNNGGACGTCTTCCATTTGCTGGCGGAACATCTTTGCTTCACGTGTATCCATGTTTTTCGCCGTAACAGAGATGAATCCATCAAATGGGACCTGCGATTCGCCTCTGACGGTCACACTCGCGCCATATTCATCCAGCTCAACCTCATCAGTAAGTATCTCCACGTCTTCTGTGGCTGTGAAGTATGCAACATATGTGTTTACAAGGTCGGGTGCATAAAGCCTGTGAGTAAATATTTTTGCACGCACAGTGTATTTTTTATTTTTTTCAAGCAGGAACGGCCAGGTTATTCTGACCAGAGAGCTGGATGTAAGAGATACGTCCTCCTCACTCTTCGAATAGATGATATCTCCCTTCTCAATCAGCTCTATCTTAATATCGACAGCGCTCGGGCTATAGGAACGGAGGAGCAGCTGAACGCCCCGGTTAGAAGGTGAGAAATCCACTACATGAAANNGGCAGTATAGTAATCATGTTCTGGTTTCGTCTCCCATACCACGACTTTCGATATCGATTCATTGGCTGCTGCACTGAAGGGTACCGTTTGCGACTCTATCAGCTCGTCTTTATAAAGCAGCTCAAAAATCACGAACCCGTCCCGTATCTCTCTACCGGGATTGATAGTTACGTCAGCGCTTTTGATATCCGAAAAAAAATCAACGATTTCGCCAGTCGCACTTGCAGGATGCGCTGCTGTTATCAGCAGAACAACCATCCGCGCGGTCCATATTATTTCGTTTCTCATCTCAACCACCTTTGTCAAGAGCGTGTAATCCACGCCTGACCTGTTATTAGGATGTATTCATACATAAGCTTTTCTATTTATCGTCAAGTTTGTGTAATTTAACAGCAAACTATATCAATAAATAAGTAATACATAGCATATAAATACACAAGCTTACTGAAGTAATAACCATGCGTAGAAAATTATTTGACATTCCAGTAAAAACTGATGGGAACATGAGTCCGCTTGAGACCTTGTTCGGTAAAACAGCCCAGCTTAGCGTGCTGGAATATCTCATAAAAAACCGGGGCGACATCAATTACCTGTCCGGGATAGCGCAGGGAACAGGATTATACCATTCAAGTGTGGCAAGAGTGCTGGAACCGCTCCTGGCGAATGATATAGTGACTGAGAAGAAGTTGGGGAAACAGATGCGGACATTTGCCCTTAATGAAGAGAATAAAGCCACACAGCGGTTGATCGCTTTCTATGAAGAGCTGAAGCAAGACATGTTATCTCAATCCACATAGGTCAACGCAAACTCGCAGCAACTGTCCCCTCTTGCGGCACATTGGACTTCTTCGGCATCCACATCCCTGCCTTTAAGAGCCCAGGCGATGCCTGCATTGTATCCCCTCAGGAAATGACATATCGGAGTGCCTGATCTCCCATAACCTCTGGCAATGAACGAGTTCTCGACCCTGACCNNCCCTGACCACAAGCTCGTCCTGATTGTTCTCTTCAACCTGGAATTTCCCCCAGCCGAGTTCAGCGTAGAATTTCCGTACCGCTTCTATGAAGTCCCTCTCTCTCATATCCCATTCTTTCTTGAACCGATTTATCCACATCTCACCTGCATTTTTTCCGGTCTCGTAGAAAAGCACTGATGCACCCTCAATGCCCAGGATTTTTTCTGCGTTCTTCTGCAGCTTTACAAATGTTTCCACGCTCATTATGAGAGCAGGTGCCCCAATAACTTCAAACTCGCCTTTATCGGTATTCCATGAAGCAGTCTTCCTGACATCATTTGACATTTTCAAACTACATAATTCGACAAGTGACTTAAATTTATCTGAATGGTCAGGCGAATGTTAATGAGTGCATGCGCCTCGCCGGAGGGAACAACCAGGAAAGGCCCGCGCATCGATGCCGCACCGCAAGCATGAGTCAAGGGCGCTCAAGCAGGTTGTGGTCGAGGCTGAACATCCTCCTGTAGTCCTCAAAGCTGCGTCCAAGGAGGACAATGTTGTTAAGGTTGAGGTGAGGTCCGCCCAACTCAGCGACGCAAAGAAAGAATTTTTCNNCAACAGGAACAAGGTCATAAATAACGTGAAGTTAAGCCGAGGGAACCTGACAGCGAGTATCGTTTGACCCGAAAATCATCGTAAAGGAAGCCACATCAAGGCTTGCGTCAAGCATCATACTGGTGCACAACCACCCGTCAGGTGAGCCTGAGCCGTCGAGGGACGATATCGCGACAACGAAACAGGTATCGGATGCGTGCGCGCTCGTGAGTATAAAGGTGCTTGACCATGTGATAATCGGGATGAACAAAGGGGATTATACGAGCCTGGCTGAGAAGGGGATAATGAAGTGAAGTGGAAAAGTTTAATTACATCCGGGTACAATGTAATTGCCATGGAGAGCATGCAGGTCAGGATTGACGAAAAAAACATGAAAATGCTCGGCGAACTCGCAGATATGCTCAGTTCTTCAAGGTCTGAAGTAATACGGAGGGTAATTGAGAGCGGCATAAGGGAGATGCGCATGAAAATCGCAACTGAGAAGTATATCGATGATGAATATTCATTGTGCCGCGCAGCCGAGTTCTCAGGAGTTTCGATACAGCAGATGGCAAGATACCTNNAGTTTCGATACAGCAGATGGCGAAGTACCTTTCAGACAGGGGCATTCCATTTTTTAAGTACAGCGCGGCTGAGGCTGAAAAGGACGTAAAAGAAGCGCAGAGCTGGCTCGAAAATGCGCGTGTTTGCTGATTCGTCCACACTCATCGCACTTGCGAGGATTGGCAAGCTTGAAGTACTGAGAGCACTATTCAAAAAAATAGCCATTACACCTGCGATAGAAGGTGAAATCCTGGCAGGAGGTT
>DUGO01000210.1 GCA_013331375.1 Candidatus Methanoperedentaceae archaeon
TCAACCGGTTTTCCGGCTATCGCCGAGGCGTACTGGAATTCGCGACCAGGAGGCAGCCGCGTTGTCGAGGCGAGCATCACCGCGGGGGAGGCGCCGATAACGATTGCGACCGGCAGCGGCTCACCCTTCTCGGACGCCTTCTTATGAAGTTCGTAGGTATGCCTCTGCTCAACCAGCCTGCCTGCGAGCCTGTTTTTGCCGAGCACGAGCAGCCTGTGGACCGAGGCGTTCATCACGCCCTCGAACTCGGAGACAATGATGCCGGCTGTCATGTATGCGCCCCTGTCTTTCGGATAATGCATCAGGACAGGAAGCTTTTCAAGGTCGGGGGCGCTGTCCACTTCCATCGTGGGTGAGTCATCGACCAGTGTTACCTCCCCATCAGGCGTGAGCGAGGCGAGGTGCTTTACGATGTCATTTTCAGCAATGCCGAGAGCATCCGATAGCAGGCTTCTCGACTGCAGTATGTTCATCGCGACCTTAAATCCCCTGATATCGTGGAATAGGAGCGGCTTGCGCAGCTCCCTTGCGAGCTTTGCAGCCTCGAACTCGGGCGAAACGCTCTCCCGGATTTCAGTCAACTGTCCCCGCTCACGCAGGCGTCCTATGAACTGGCGCATCACTTCCACCTTTTGTACAGGGCATGCCTGACGCCAATGAGGTCAAGAGCCCTGCCCGCGATGAAATCCACCATGTCGTCCACGCTTTGCGGTCTCGGGTAGAAGGCGGGACATGCGGGCATCACGAGGGCGCCAGCCTGCCGCGCTTTTACCATGTTCTCAAGGTGTACGAGAGAGAGGGGGGTTTCACGCGTGACGAGTATGAGCTTCCGGTCCTCCTTGAGGCAGATGTCCGCGGCTCTCCCTATGAGCGTGTCAGAGACGCCGGTCGCTATTGAAGCGAGCGTCTTCATGCTGCACGGTGCGATAAGCATGCAGTCGAATGTGCTTGAGCCGCTTGCAATCCCTGCCGTGAAGTCGTCATTGTCATAAACGTGCGACGCAAGGGCTTTCACGTCCTGAACTCTATGCGAAGTTTCTATTGCGATTAGCTGCTCAGCCTGCTCTGAGATGACAAGATGCGTCTCATGTTCCTTTGACAGCACCTCAAGCAGGCGGATGCCGTACTGCACGCCTGAAGCGCCTGAAATGCCGATGACGATTTCCATGAGGGTTTATTCTGGCTGGATGGTTTAATAGTTTTGGTTACAGGACGGAATCTTTTGGCTGGACGGCATCAAGCCATGCTGCAGTATCCGCCGCGCCTTGCAACGCTCAGTTCCACATTTTTGGCACAACATTTTTTAGACACTCCATTATCGCTACTTCTTTACAATCACCAGGCACCCGGCGATCATGTCATGCAGTCCCTGCTTTTTTTCCGTGAAGCCTATCATGAGGTAGCCTATTCCGAGTATCAGGATAGACACAAACTTGGAAAAATGCCGTATCGTTGCCTTGCCGAATGATATCCTGCCTCCGTTGAGGTCTGTGACAATGATGCCCATCGCTTTTTTGCCAAGGGTTGCCTGGTTAGTGGAGCTCTCCATACCTGCAAAGTATAACCAGTTAACCACGATAGATGTGAGAGTGGATAGCAGTCCGTATAAGGCAAGTGCAGCAGTGTAATCAGATAAGGAATTGTATCTGCCTGATGGCAGAATCAATGCCGCCAGGATGAGATCCACGATGAATACCACGATGTACAGGAGTACCCCATCGATTATAATAGCAATGAATCTTTTCCAGAACCCTGCGTACTGGATGCCGCCCGGCATATATCCGGGCACTGAGGGCGTATAGGTATATGCAGGCTGGGTATAAGTCGCCTGGACAGCAGCAGGCGCCGCAGCCGTTTCCGCTGCGCCCAGCAGGGTGTTCCCGCACTGCCTGCAAAATCTTGCCCGGGCATCATTCTGGGTCCCGCATTTCTGGCAGAGTCCCGGGATTGACGCTGGTGCTGGCTGGACATTCACAGCCTGAAGATTGTTGCCGCACTGCCTGCAAAAGTTCGCATTTGCATCATTCTCGGCTCCGCATTTTGGACAGAACACAAGTTTCACTTCCTCTTTGCAACTACGAGGGTTCCCGCAATCATGTCGTGCAGTCCCTGCTTCTTTTCCGTGAAGCCGATCATGATGTAACCGATAAACAGGATAAGAATTGAGATATACTTGGAGAAGTGCCTTATAGTCGCTTTCCCGAACGTTATTCTGTTGCCGTTCAAATCAGTTACAATGATACCCATCGCCCTTTTTCCGAGAGTGGACTGGGACTCCGAACTCTCCATCACCGCAAAGTACAGCCAGAGCACGATGATCCCGCCCAATGGTATGATGCTTGCCAGCAATACCGGTATTAACATTATCAGGATGTCGATTATGTAGGCAATGAAACGTTTCCAGAACCCAGCGTATTCGATGATACCAGGGGCTGCTCCCGGCATGGTCGTATATGTTGGGGTATAGGCATAAGCTGGCTGTGTGGCTGGTGCTGGCTGCGCCGCCTGTGGGCTTCCCGTACTATGTAGATCATTACCGCACTGCCTGCAAAATCTTGCCTGCGCATCATTTTCAGTTCCACAATTTGGACAGAACATCTGCGATACCTCCGGTGCTTATAGCGTTTGATTTACTTTTTTAATTATTAAACCTTGCCATTTGAATCTTCAATCCTCAGAGTAAAATGTATTTGGCGTGGAATTTGTATAGAACAGCTCCTTCGGTCTTGGTGAATCCGGGGTATATACGAGAAGATGCGGGATAGTCCCGGCAAAGGGATGGGAGTCATGGAAAAAATCCTTTCTTACATTCCCACTTGAGTCGATGTACTTTTGCGACCGCGACACATCCTTCACACTCACTACAGCCCTGTCCATACCGAGTTTGATGATCTCCGCATCGTTGAACCCTGTAAAAATGGATTGCACCTTGGGCTCAAGGCTCCTGCTGCCGAAGAAGGATATATACAGTGATGCGAGCGGGTCAAGCCTGAATTGCACTGTAAAGGTGGCGTTTGTCTCCTCGAACTTCATTGTCACGGTCGTTATCTCGAAGCGTCCGCCTCCACCCGAGTCCGTTCGGGCGACAGGCGAGCTGAAAAAGAGCAACATAATCATGATGAACAGTAGCGTGACTTTGTACTTCATCGGTATATTGTTTCCATCCAATTTATATATGGTTTACGGCTTCCTGGCTGCGGCTCGGAACATGTGCCTCATGTACCGCACGCCCCGGAATACACAGTTGCTTTTCCTCTCCGTGAGCTCAACGAGCTCAAAACCGCCAAGAAGCCAGTTCAGCTCATCCCAGCTAAAGTAGTGATAGATAACGCCGCTCTTCCGCCGGTATGAACCTTTTTCGACCTCATCGCCGCCAGAGCGCATGTCCTCTTCCCCGAACACCTCAATGAACATGTAACCGCCCTTTTTCAGCACCCTGGACAGCTCGCTAATAGCCATTTTCCGCTCATCCACAAGGAGATGCTGGAGCATTCCGTAACACATGACTGCGTCAAAGCTCGAATCCCTGAACGGGAGCCTTGTCACGTCAGCAGCTGCACTATCAACCTGGAGCCCTCTTGCCCCGGCAGTATCGAGCATGCGCCTGATGGCTTTTGTAGCGACATCGATGCCTGTGGTGTTGAATCCTCTTGAGGCAAGGGGTATTGTGTACCTGCCGCTGCCGCAGCCGGCATCAAGAACCGTGCCTTTTCGCATGTACTTTTCAAACAGCCTGAGTGAGTATGGACCTTTCCAGCAATTCCTCTCATGCTCCCTGTTCCATGCGAGTATGTGGTGCATCAGTCCTTACATAACCTGTATGAACAATAAACTATCATATCGCAACCTTTTTACTATACCTGTGCTGTTTTAGGTGAGATGAAAGCTGTACTCGGGCTTGAAGACGG
>DUGO01000016.1 GCA_013331375.1 Candidatus Methanoperedentaceae archaeon
AAGTTAATCGAAATGCTCATATCTTTTTATGCACCCCGTACGGTGCGATACCTGCATCACTCTTAAATACCCGCCAAAATATATCCACAGGCAAGTGAAGGCTCATGGTCAGCGCCGCAGAAACGTCAGGCATCTATCAAAGGATTTTGGAATAAATGAAGATACCATCATCCGTGAGGGAATAATCGAATTCATCAGATCAAAGATTAAAGCGTGCATGAGGGACAGATTTGAAATTATGTCCCAGTATAGCGTGTCCTCTCAGGAGGAGCTTCTGAAAAAATGCCAGCATGAAGCAAAATCCGCTGGCGCGCCGGGCGACACATATCGCGAAAGGATAGGTTTTAAATACTATTATTGCCACAACAATTATTGTCATGACAATAAAGTCTGAGTTCATTGACCGGCAGGATGAGCTTTCCTATCTGGAAAAGGAGTACATGGAAGGTGATTTCAAATTCATATCGATCATCGGGAGGCGGAGGATAGGAAAGACCAGACTCATTGAGGAATTCATCAGAAATAAACAGAATTCCGTATATTTTCTTGTGCAGGAGATGGACGATATGGAGCTTCGGCGGTCTCTTGCTGAGAGGCTTCACCAGAAGCTTAAGCTGAGCTTCATAGGCACTCCTTCATGGGAAACCATCTTCGAGGAACTTTTTCTGGCGTCCATGGACTCGAGGATTATACTTGTGCTGGATGAATTCCAGAGGTTTCTTGTAATCAACAGGTCCGTACCCTCGATACTGCAGGGAGCTGTGGACAGGCATGCAGGAAAATCAGGGCTTTTCCTTGTCGTTATGGGCTCTTCCATAGGCATGATGCACAGGCTGTTCGATTACACGTCAGCACTGTACGGGCGGAGGACAGGGCAGATGAACATCCAGCCCATCAACCCGTTTTTCCTTAAAGACTGGTTTCCGGGGACGTCTCTGGAAAAAATCATAGAGATATATTCCATTTTTGGCGGGACTCCTAAATATCTTGAGGATGTTGAGCCAAAAAAATCCATTATGTGGAACATCAAAGAAAAGATACTTTCAAAAAGAAGCATCCTGTACAGCGAGCCAGAAATCCTTGTAAAGACAGAGCTCTCCGACAGCAGCACGTATTTCAATATCCTGAAACTTATTTCTGAGGGAAAGAGCAAGCCTGGCGAAATTGCAGGGTTCCTGACCGTAAAACAGACCTCTTTAAGCTACTTTTTAAGTGTGCTTGAGCATGACATGGAACTGGTCAAAAGAGAAGTGGCAGTAACAGAAAGAAAAGAGAGGTCAAAAAAGGCTATTTACAGGATGAGCGACAATTTTTTCAGGTTCTGGTTCAGGTATGTTTATCCTTACAGATCCGATATTGAAATAGAAAATACTGTGCATCTGGCTGAAAAGATAGAGCGGGAGCTGAACTCATTCACAGGTCGCTCGTTCGAGGATATCTGCAGGGTTGCACTCTTGAAACCGGGTCTGCCTGAATTGCCATTTAAGCCCGTAAATGTGGGGTCATGGTGGGGATTTCATAGAAAGAATGGAGCGAGAAAGGAGATTGAGATAGATATAGTGGCGCTGAACGAACAGACAAAGGATATTCTCTTCTGCGAGTGCAAGTGGCAGGATGCTGTGAACGCAGGAAAGGTCTTTTCAGACCTGAAAGAGAAGGCAGGGTTCGTGGAGTGGAACAGAGGCACAAGAAAAGAGCATTATGCTGTATTTGCCAAGAGCTTCAAGGAAAAAATAAGAGAGCGCGATCTATTCCTGTTTGAGCTGAAAGACCTCGAGGCATATACAAAAGATATTTTGTAACTGGTGAAGATGACTCTGCTCAATGGTATCAGAACATATCTGCAAGCTTTAGCCTGAACCCGCAACCTATATATACTATGTACAATATCGTACATCGATGTATAAACTTATACATTGATACGAACATGACTCCCCACCTCGACCTTAACAACATCGTCCTCCTCGGGCGCAGCTTTGAGGAATACCGCAGGATGTTCAGCCTTGACCACAGCCAGCTTGAGAGCCGAAAAATCCTGGACGTGGCATCAGGCGTGAGCTCATTCTGCGCCGAGGCGTGCGCGCAGGGATACAATGTAACGGCGTCCGACAGGATATACAGGTGCAGCCCTGATGACATAGCGAGAAGGTGCAGGAAAGACCTGGAAGCCGTACTCGCGCAGATGCCCGGTGTGAGTGATAATTACAACTGGGACTTTTTTCGGGACATCCCGGCGCTGGAAAACCACAGAGAAGCGGTGTGCAGCGCGTTCGTCCGGGACTACACTGTGCAGGGGATAGGACGCTATATTCCTGTCGATTACCCGGATACGGCATTCGCTGATGACGAGTTCATGCTTGCTATGGTTTCCCATTTCCTGTTCCTCTATGACAAGTTCCTCGACTATGAGTTCCACAGGAAAACATTGCTGGAGCTCCTGAGGGTGACGTCAGGCGAGATACGGATATTCCCGGTTGTTGACTTGCGCGGGGAGAGGTCGAAGATGGCAGATGCAATTATGCACGACGACAGTTTCAGCCGCCACGGGATATCGATACGCCATGTGGATTACGAGTTCATGAAGAACGCAAACGAGATGATGGTGATACGAATCAATAAATAGGGCTGCACGCTTATTGGATTGAAACCGGCGCAGCCAGAGAGGTATGCGATGAAGAAGAAATTCGGGAAATACGGCGGGCAGTTCGTGCCCGAGGTGCTCATGCCTGCGCTCACTGAGCTTGAGAGCGGGTATGAGAAATACCGCAAAGACAGGGCTTTCAAGCAGGAGCTCGACTATTACCTTGCCGAGTTTGCTGGAAGACCGTCCCCGCTTTACCATGCGAAAAACCTGAGCAGGGAGTACGGAGTGAAGATATACCTAAAGAGGGAAGACCTCATTCACGGGGGTGCGCACAAGCTCAACAACTGCCTGGGGCAGGCGCTGCTTGCAAAGCACATGGGCAAGAGAAGGATAATCGCAGAGACGGGTGCAGGTCAGCACGGCACTGCATGCGCAATGGCGGGCGCAGTTTTCGGATTCGAGACCGAGATATACATGGGCGCAAAGGACACGCAG
>DUGO01000149.1 GCA_013331375.1 Candidatus Methanoperedentaceae archaeon
GGTACCAAGGCACTCGAAAAGCAGGTATTATACCGACATGACGCGGACGTTTGTCAGGGGCGATGCACCGCCTGAGCTTGCTGAGATGTACGATGCAGTCAGGGATGCGCAGGAGACAGCCTTCGATATGATAAGAGCCGGCGCAGTATGCGGAGATGTCCACAGCGCTGTATGCGATTATTTCATAGAGAGGGGCTACAGCGTATCGCGCGGGGATGACAGGACTGCTGAGGGATTCATACATTCCACAGGGCACGGCGTGGGGCTTGATATCCATGAGGCTCCGTCGATGGGGGAGAATGACGTGGTGCTTGAGGCTGGCAACGTTGTGACAGTCGAGCCCGGTCTTTATTTCAGGCATATCGGCGGAGTGCGGCTCGAGGACGTGGTCGTGGTCACTGACAGTGGATGCAAGAATTTAACTATGTTTGAAAAGAATCTTGTGGCAGGAGCATGAATGGAAGCCAGGGAAATACTTGAGAAATATGTGAGGGCAGGAGCCATCCTGTCAGCGGTAAGAAAAGAGGCTGTGAACAAGGTAGCTGTCGGTGAAAGCCTCCTTGGCACAGCGCAGTTCATAGAAAACCTGATACGTGAGAAGGGAGGCGAGCCAGCGTTCCCGGTCAACATCTCACGCAATGCCGAGGCTGCTCACGTAACGCCTGCAGCCGGTGATAGCGCCGTTTTCGGCAAGGACATGGTCAAGCTCGATATCGGCGTGCACATAGACGGATATATCGCGGATACCGCGGTCACAGTTGACCTGTCAGGCATGCCAGAGCTTGTGGAAGCCTCAGAGGCAGCGCTTCGGGCTGCAATCGGGATAGTGCGGGCGGGCGTGAACACCAGGGACATAGGCGCAGTCATAGAGCAGGTGATAACCGGACACGGGTTCAAGCCTGTCAGCAACCTCACGGGGCACGGGCTTGAAAGGTATATCCAGCATGCGCCGCCCACCATACCGAATAAGAGGATGGAGCACGGGGTCGTACTGCAAAAAGGCGACATCGTTGCGATAGAGCCATTTGCCACGGACGGCACAGGCAAGGTGTACGATGCCGGGAGCGCTGAGATTTATCATCTGGTTGCTGAGAAGCCCGTAAGAAACCCTGCGGCGCGCGCTGCTCTCGACGAGATACGTAAATACAGGACCCTGCCCTTTGCAAAGCGCTGGCTCACGGCGGGACATCTTGATTTTGCGCTTGTCCAGCTTGTGAGGTCTGGCATAATAGAGCCGTACCCGATACTGAAAGAGGCAGGCGGGGGCATGGTATCGCAGGCTAAGCATACCCTGCTCGTGCTTGATAACGGCGCAAAGGTGATTACAGAGTGATAAAGGCAAATGCTTTTCTCGTAGTTCTCGTCATCCCTGTCCTGGCAGCGCAGGCAGCCGGGGCGGAACGCATATGGGAGAATGACATTACCATCTATACGGATGGGCTGTCCTGGAACTACACGGACGCATATTCAGATGCAAGCGCGCAGCAGTACAGGCACAGGGTAGACGCCTCAGGCAATAACGACAGCTTTGTGAGCGCATGGGAATTGTACGAGATGGAGAAAGTCGCACGTACCACCATGAAAAACAACATACTTGCAGAGTTCGATGTCAGGGTGGATAACTCGTCTTCGGGCATTGAGCTACTGGACATCAGCGCAGCGCTTTCACCCGCACTTATCGGGTCTGTGAACGATACGGGGCGGATTGTCAACAGGTACAGTACGAGGTACAGTTTCGATGTCCTGCTTCGGGGCAACAGGAGCCTGTGGCTCATGGGAGAGCCGAAGTCCCCGGTCCATATCAGCACTGTGAATATCACAATTATTTCATCCGGCGGCATCTCCAACGTGACGATATCGGACAGCAGCCTGAGCGGTATCGCGGGAGCAAGCGGTGAAATGAGAGTTGAGCTTTACGGCATTCAGGAAAAGGCGGCAGAATCGCATACTCCTGCCATCGAGGAGCCGAAAAAAGATAACGCACAGTGGATAAAAGCGCTTGTGGGCTCTGTCGTTGTCCTTCTACTTGGGGTCCTCGGCGTTCTCGTATATCTGATATATGCGAGGAACAGATGAGCGGCAGGGACAGGGTGTGCGTGCTGATTCCCACACTCAACGAGGCGGGAACGGTCGGGAACCTCATTTCCGAGTTCCAGGCACTCGGTTTTGACAGCATACTTGTGATTGACGGGCACAGCACTGACGGGACCGCAGATATCGCAAGAAAGGCAGGCGCGACTGTTATAGTCCAGGAAGGCAGGGGGAAGGGAAGGGCTTTACAGCAGGCGTTCGAATATATTACCAGCGACTACATCGTGATGATAGACGGCGACGGCACATACCNNGAGGTGGAGCGATTGCTCCTGCCGCTATTTCGCAATGAGGCTGACCATGTGATAGGCAACAGGTTTGCAGGAAGGACACATGGTGCGTTCACGGGGCTTAACCTGCTCGGCAACAGCCTGCTGAACAAGCTGTTCGGGTTTGCGTACGGCGTATGGCTCTCGGACATACTCTCAGGATACAGAGGTTTCACAGGGCGTGCAGTTAAAAGCCTTGAATTGAAAAAGACGGGTTTTGAGATAGAGACCGAGATAACGGTTGAGAGCATCAAAAAGGATTTAAGAATAGCCGAAGTACCAGTAACCTATCTTGCCCGCTCAAAAGGCACTGTCACGAAGCTGCATCCCATAAGGGATGGGTTCAGGATAGGGAGAACGATATACATGCTTGCCAAGATGTATAATCCGCTATTCTATTTCAGCGTAATCGGGGTGCTGTTACTGCTGGGGGGCGTTGCCACAGGCATTTTTGTGGTGACCGAGTGGCTGAAAGGCATAGACCATATACCTCTCACAATCCTCGCCACCCTGCTCATTATTAGCGGCTTCCAGATGTTCGTTTTTGCAATGATGAGCGACATCATTGTAAATCTTCACAGGGAACTGATGCGGGAAATCAAAAAGAGATGAGAGGGGACTATTTCCCCATCTCTTCGAACAGTTTCGACACGAGTATGGCTGCAACAAGACCGAAACTCCCTGCAGCAACAAGAGCCACGACCTGGGCTGCGAGAAGCTCCACGTTGTACTGGATAAGGAATGTGAGCCTCAGGAACTCAAGGAAAGAAAAGACCGCGATGCTCGCAGAAAATGCCGACAGGAACATCCAGTAGTACGATGCGCCCTTCGTCACATAGTACATCTTCCTTGTCAGGTATGCTGCAAATGTGGCTCCTGCAAACCCGATGAATGAGAGGAACGGATACACAAGGTCGAATTGTACCCTCAAGGATGCCCAGTCGGTCATTCTGATGCCTCCTCGTCAAAGGGTTCGTATATCCTGAACGCCGAATACGCAATGCACAGCAAGCCGATAGTGATCGCAATGCCCTTTATCATTACGAACAGCGAATGGTCGAATATGCGGGATGAGACTGACCCAAGACCGTAGATGAACATCATGAAAATGCCAAATGCAAGCAGGTTCCATTCGTTCATGCCCATCTTCAGGAAAGTCGAGTACAGGGAAAGCCCGAACACCAGCATGGTTGCAGTAAAGAATAAAGCAGCCAGCAGGTCGATGTAATTGCCCAGCTCTCCCCTGCTAAAAGGCAGCGTTTCGCCGCTTTGTTTATCTTCGGCTGTCGCGGGGAACATATACCCGAGCACAATGAACAGCATTATGACAAAGGCTGTTCCCCCGTAGAACACTTCTTTTGCGTGTTTGCTTATCGATACCATTTTTCCCACCTTATTTTAATCCATATTCTTTAT
The DNA here is from genome assembly GCA_013331375.1 of Candidatus Methanoperedentaceae archaeon. GTDB lineage: Archaea > Halobacteriota > Methanosarcinia > Methanosarcinales > Methanoperedenaceae > UBA10536 > UBA10536 sp10536u. The sequence continues at coordinate 3,777 of DUGO01000149.1, forward strand.
ACAAGTCTTCAAGGAATGATTTTGCCTTCTTGTCCCCGAGCATCTTTGCAAGCACCCCGTTCCCGAGTTTGTCAAAGGCGATCTTGAGCCTTGCCGGGTCTCTCGTGGTCCGTTCCACGCCTGCTGATTCAAAGGCTTCGGCGACATACTGCTCTGCGATCTTGGGACCGTATAGCAGTGTGACCTTTCCCTTGATTGCCTTGCACACAGAGACCCTGACATCTTCAGGCACTTCGCGCCCCCCCTGTGCTGCGGCAGGTACGGCTTGAGGCTGTGCAGTTGATGCCATTGCTGGTTGCTGCGGCTGCGCTTTTGGCTGGATGTTCTCAGGTCTTATGGTCGAGATCGCCTTATTTGCAACGAGCTCGAGTAGCTCAACATCCGTATTTTTAGAGGCGAAAGCCCCAAGGAATATGTCATTATTGTAATTCAGTGTGATATACCCGTGATCCGCCTCTATCACTATGCGGTCAAGACTGCGCTTGAGCCTGATTATCTCTGCGAGCTGCAGCAGGTCTGAAGATACGCTTTTTAGCTCGTTCCTGAACAGTTCGGGCACGTCAGATGCAAGCAGGTTCCCTTTCGAATCCATCACGTACAGCCCGACTACGCCGTTCACGCTGTTTCGTATCTCCCTGAATACGTCCATCCTTCTCACCCGCCAGCCTTTAACAGAATCTGGGAATCCTGGGCATCCTTTTCTGTTATAACGCCTATGTAGTGGTCCGGGCGGTTGATGATGAATATCTTGTAATCCTGCCCGTACACTCGCATGTGATTGGATTTTCCAAACGTGAACTTGGTTGAGGCATCATTCGATGCGTTGCCTGCAAAAGCAACAAGTGTGCCGTCGTCCTCAAGAGCTCCTTTTGAGGCGAGTATCGTGCCGTCCTTGGAAACGAATATGATCCCGTTGACTCCCTTTGTTTCTCCGATAACCTTCATCAACGTTGTTATTTCATCTGACATTTACATGTATCCCCTATCGCACCTGCCAAATATTATACTTTAATTTGTGCTATTTATATGTTTCTATAACTTTATTGAATTTCAATTCGCATGTGCCATAAAAAGCTTTTACAGCATATCTGGAAAAGAGAAGATGCGAAAAATGGTGGTAATAATGATGATGATAGGAAAATTTATTATATTATAAGCACTGAAAATGGGAGATTGAACGATGAGTGATTTGATGCTACTGAAAAATCCTGACACGCGCCAGCGGACAAAAAAGGAATGTCACAACGGTTCATCCCGATTTAACGGTTCTGCCACCCCACATACATGAAGAGGTAGTAAGATGAAGATAAAATATACACTGTTCGGTTCGTACCTTGTAATAGTGCTTGTGTTACTCGCAGCAAGTCTTGCAGTGAACTCCAACATCGAACAGATGGTCTCCCTGAACAGGGAGCTGGGCAATAATTACAACATCAAGGATTTTTCGACAAGCTATGGTAGGGGCGCCCGGGACGTGCAGGTAGGAGTATACCTGTATGTTACAGGTAACGAGAGCCTGGGAAAGCAGCTGCGAACAGAGGGCACAGAGACCATGCGGCTTGCAAGGAACAACCTGAAGGCTGCGATAACCGACCCGGAGATGCTTTCTGACCTTGCAGAAATCCAGGTCAAGGAAGAAAAAGTGGCGGATATCGCAGGAGAGATAATTCAGATAGAGGATGGACCTGCAGCGAACAGGCAGCCGCAGCTCGACCAGAAGCTCTCTGCCCTTGAATCGCAGGTCGAGGCGCTGAACCTGCTGCTTGAAGGGCTTGACGAGAAATCCGCCAGGAACATGGCGACGTCTGCCGCGGAGTCAAATCTGCGCGGCGATGAAACCAAGAGCGTTACGCTTTATGCCATTATCGGAAGCGTGCTCGTATCCATGATTCTTGCGCTTATCATGTCCTCGCTCCTGACCAGACCGCTTGCGACGCTGACAAATGTCGCAAACAGGGTCAGCAGGGGGGATATCATGGCGAAAGTGGACGTGTCTTCAAGCGATGAGNNAAGAATGGTAAACGCCTTTAAGATAATGGATGCGCTGCTGAAGGAGAAATGAGGCAAATGGTGAAAATGAGCCTTTGCAACGAAATCATACGGATACTCACGGATGACCTGGGTCCTGCTACACAGGTCCTGCTGGCAAGGCAGTGCAGGTCACGCCTGAAGAAGGACCCGGCTGATATCACGCAGGGCGACCTGGATGAGCTTGCAAGCGCCCTGCACGAGACCACAGCACCGCTTGTCGGGGCTGACACGGCTGATAAGATACGGATGCGCATCATGAAACTGAGAGGTGCATGAGCGGAATTTAGGCAGGAGTGACAATGGCGAATACCTTCGGGCGGTTCACACAAAAAGTCCTTGTACAACATCTGGGTGATTCGGGTGAAGACCTGTTCATAAGAGCTCATGCCAAAAAGCCGCTTCGTGAAAACGCATCTCCCGAAGAGGTCGCGGATTTTATCAGGCTCACTGAGAAACTCGTCTCTATTATCGCCCCAAAGGAGACTGCTTCAGAGATAATCCACATTCTTAAGACAAGGGCTTCCGAGCTCAGGAAGAGAGATGCGGAAGACAGGACGCGCCGAACCAGCGCACCATTACAGGAAGGGAAGGCAGCAGAGGTGGAAATGCTTACCCGTAGCATCAATGACGAGATAGCCGGTTTCCTGCATGGGCTGAAGTCGCCGCAGCCGGCATCTCAGGCAGGTCAGGTTGCAGGCGCAAAGCCCGGGGTCAGTCCAGTGCAGGATGCCGAGCCAGCAGAGAGTAAACCGCCCGAGTGCGCGCAGCCTGAGTCAGTGCAGACCGATGTCCCACAATTGGCAGGTGCGGTACTGACAGCAAATATTGATGCTGAGATTGAGGTATTCCTGCAGAAATTCCCGCTGCCCAATGAAGTTGACATTACGGATTTCGCCAAATACCTGACCTTCAAGTACGAAAAGGACACCCGGCAGATCGAAAAAGAGATAGTTGACAGGGTCAGGGATGAGATAAAGGCGGTCATTTCCAGGAGCAAGATACAGAACGAGATACAGGAATTCCTCACCAAGTATCCGCAGCCCAGAGATGATGATATCGATGACTTCATCAGGTACTTGAAAATATTGAAGCTGAGTTTCCGTGAGGAAGACATCCGAAGCCAGGTAGAGCGGGAGCGGTTATACCGCAAGTTCAATGTACCGAAGAAGAAGATGGCACCGACCATCACTACGGATATCGACAAGCTAATCCAGAGGTTCAAGAGCGTTGATAAGGAATCCATACGTGACGTGATGATGCAGCAGGGTCTCGGCTACCTGATACAGAATGAATCCGGCGGGGAATCAGTCAACGATTTCGTTGAGCTCGTATCTCCAGACGCAAGTGAGGTCAAGAATATGCTGGAAGGGCTCGGGCTCAAGCATCTGGTCAGGGACAAAGAGGAACAGTAACTTCAACTTGTGGCATGAGAGTTATGATGACCGTCAATCTTTTTCCAGTAATAAATTATTTGTACGTTCAGGTATGTATGCTATTGTCGCATGATGAGGATAACATAAGACTGCATGGAATGGATCCAGGAAACCAGATGAGGCAATAACGATGGCAATATTTACATCAATCAAGACATCAAAGCTGTGGAATGCGCTGACCCCAAGCATGGTCTTAATGATCGTGGCACTTGCTAGCGTGCTGGATGTTTCTGTGACGTACCGTGACGTGATAAGATATTTCAGGTCTCCGGTTCTCGATTTTGTACTTGTGGGCTTGCTGCTTGTGACCGCATCCTCGGTTTCGATTGTCAGGCTCGTCAATGACAGGACACTGAAGGATGTCCTTTACATGGTAGCAGGGCTGGCTACATTCGCAGTTGTCGGTGCGGCATACACCCCTATGGTGGAAGGGCTGAATGTGGAGCCGCAGGACATGTACATCCGGTTCTTCACACCTGTGCTGATATTCGCACTCGCGAATTCCATCACTGTAATGGTTGCCTCCATAGACGGGCGCAAATCAGGCTACATCTTCGGCGCGATGGGGTTCATCGTCCCTATCAACATTGTTCTCGGCTACGGGTTCAAATACGTGAACCAGAAGCCTGATGTACTTCTGTTGATTGCGGTTCTCTGGATGCTGATACCAGTCCTGTGGGTGCGCACACTTGCGAGCGCGATAGAGGAAGAGTTCTCGGTAGAGAAAAGGGCGGTCAGGACGATAGCGGCTTCCATCAAGACAGTCCTTATTTACCTGCTGCTCGGGCTCAGCTATCTGGTAAGCCAGGGCGGGATTGATATCTCATTCAATGTTATGAAAGTGATCGATACCTATTCGAGCATTATCGCCGGCTTTTCGATAATTGCAGGCTGGTATTATGTGTTATCGCATGTGATAATAATGTTCGCAATGTTCATGGCGCATGAGCTTGCCCTGCACGCATTCGACGTAAAGAGGGAAATGGCTGATGACGGAAGCGTAGTGTACGTTTACAAGGAGAAGAAAAAGGACGTAAAAGATGAAAAGATAGACCCGTTCGAGCCGATAATAAATGAGATGAAAAAGTTCCAGAAGGAGTTCCATACCGGGGAAGTGAACAGGCTGGTCGCCACACAGAAGATAGCGAAAATGAAAAGCGAACTCGACCTCATGCTATCGAAATACGAAATCGGGTCAAGGGAAGCTGCGGTCAAAACCCTCGCAAGCATTGAGAAAGAAGTTGAGTTCGTGTTCAAGTAGGTGGCTTTTTTGGCAAACCTGACGACGGACGATTATCTCAAAATACTTGAAACATGCAGGATAAAAGGTCAGGACGAACCCATACTGAGGTCGCTCAGGTATATCGAGCTTGGTTACCAGGTCATACTGTACGGTCCTCCGGGGAACGGCAAGACGAGTATTGCCGAGCACATCCTGACGTATCTGGGCGGAGGTCCTGACAGCTTTATAAAACTCGAGGCTACGGAGGGCATGAGCGAGTACCAGGTGGTGGGCGGGTTCCACCCTCTTGCTATGTCCGCTGACAGGCAGCTCGCAGAGCGGTTCGTCCACAAGGAAGGCGCGCTCACGCGTGCACTGCGCACGAACAAGAACCTGCTCATAGACGAATTCACGCGCGCGCCGAGTTCAGCGTATTCGGGCATGTTCCTGCTGCTCTCGCACGGCGTCCTGCCGCTGGAATTTGCAGAGACAATCCTGAAAAAGCCGGACGGATGGATACTCATGGCTACAGCCAACTTCGGGGATGAGGGCACTTTCAAGCTGAGCGACGCGCTAAAGAGGCGATTCGTGCCTATATATGTGGGATATGCATCGCGCTCGACCGAGAACACTCTGCTGCGGGCGATAACACCGGGACTTAACGAAGCTACCGTGAACGCGATACTTGAATTTGCAGAGCAGACGCGCATGCTGTGGAAAAAAGACCGCAGCCTTCCGCAGGGTCTGTCAACGGACGGCGTCATCAAAATGGCACGTTACTGCGACCTGTCGATCAGGCAGGGTTCGGATACGAAGCTTGCGTTCATCGATGCAGCCCTGCACCAGGGAGTAATCATCGCAGATGAGACCGACCCGCAGTCGGTAAAGCTTGCTCAGGAACTTGCGCTTGATATTGGCAAGAAGTTATGATTGCGACAGAAGGCTGGACCACAATCTCAGATGACCTGGCTTCGATGTGCGTGAAATACAGGGAGGAACCCGATAGCGTATTATATTACAATATAATCAAGGAATGCAGCAGGATAGGTTCGCGGCATCTGCGGGCGAACTTTTATGTGCCGCCGTCCCTGGGATTGATATCCTATGTTCCATACGACGGTACAGGCATGATCAGCATGGACAGGAC
>DUGO01000063.1 GCA_013331375.1 Candidatus Methanoperedentaceae archaeon
CCCTGCCGCCCGAGAGCACGTCCTTTTCGACCGAGACCTCTCTGGCATCTATCGCGAACGTCTCCCCGCCCACTTCCACTGTAATGCTTCCGCCCTCAAGCTGTGCGGCAGTGGCATCTGCGTCACATTTCAGTGCCTCTATTATGCCTTTTGCCTTACCCCTGTACTTTTTGCCCAGCGCAGCCATGTCGGGCTTGATGTCCCTCACCCTGTACTCAAGGGCAGGCGCATCCGCGTGCAGCGAGACCGGCGTATTCGCAGCACCCTCGATGTCGGATGCATCCGTGATGGATGCCGAGTAAATATCAATGGCTTTGAGCCGGGTATTCAGCGCCAGCCCCCTCTCTGACTTGTAGCGCCTGACCGCACCCACGATATCCTTTATCGCCTCTCCCATCGCCTCAGCCTCATCGCTTATCCTTGAGCCGTCTGCTTCAGGCCATGCCTGCACGTGCACGCTCGCGCTCGCAAAATGCGAGTACATCTCCTCAGCAAAGTAGGGCGTGAACGGCGCAAGCAGTCGTGCGATAGTCGTCATTGCAGTATGCAGCGCAAACTGCGCCGCCTTCTTTGCATCCTCATCCTTCCCGTACAGCCTGGATTTGGCAAGCTCGATATNNGATATAGTTATCCGCAAGCGTCTCCCATGCAAATCCTCGTATCGCCTTAAATGCCTCGTCAAACTGGTACGCATCCATCTTCTCCGTGACCTCAAGCACAAGCCGGTTCAGCCTGCTGAGAAGCCATGCATCCACTGGCAGCGGCGCCGTATCAGCGGGTGAATAATCCTTAAGATTGAGGAGCGAGAAACGAAGGATGCTCCACATCTTCTGCAAAAAGCGCGAGCCNNCTTGCTCATCTTGTGCCCGTCCTCGCCGAGCACCATGCCGTTCAGCAGGATGTTATCCCAGGGCTTCATCCCGACCAGTGCCTTTGACCGGAGGATGGTATAGAATGCCCATGTCCGGATGATGTCGTATCCCTGCGGGCGCAGCTGGCACGGCAGCAGCAGCTCCTTATCAGAGAGCCAGCCCGCCACATGCAGCGCGGATATCGAGGAGTCCATCCATGTATCCAGCACGTCGCCGTCGCCTGTAAATTCAGTCGAGCCGCAATCGCAGGGCTCGGGGGACGCCGTCTGCGTGGGGTCAAGCGGGAGCCATTCTTCCTTCGCGACCATAGTCTTGCCGCAATCTTTGCAGTACCATGCAGGGATTGGCGTGGCAAATATCCTCTGCCTCGAGATGCACCAGTCCCACTCCATGGTGCCTGCCCAGTTGCGAAGCCGCACTTCCATGTAGTCAGGTATCCAATTCACTTCCGAGGCTGTATCAAGAATCTCATCCTGGACTATCTTCACGAACCACTGCTTCTCTGAAAGAATCTCGATGGGCGTCTTGCATCTCCAGCAGATGCCGACGTTTTGCGGTAGCTTATCCTGCTTATATATAATTCCGGCATTTTTCATGTCCTCTATGATTGCAGACTTGCATTCATCAACGCCCATCCCCTCATATTTGCCTCCGAGCGCAGTTATCCTGCCGGTCTTATCAATCGCCTTCCGGAGCGGCAGGCTGTGCTTGACCCACCACTTCACGTCCTGCTTGTCACCGAATGTGCATATCATGACCACGCCTGTTCCGAAAGCCGGGTCAACGCTCTCATCTGCAATGACCGTAACATCATGCCCGAATACCGGCACTTTTACGCGCGTTCCCGCAAGCCCTTTATACCGCTCATCATCAGGATGCACCGCAACCGCTACGCATGCCGCAAGCAGCTCAGGTCTTGTGGTCGCTATCTTCAGTGAGTCGAAATTCATGTAATTGAGAGCCGTCTCGCGCGAATCGTAGTCAACCTCGGCAAAAGCGATGGCAGTCTCGCATCTCGGGCACCAGTTCACAGGATGCTCGTCCTGATAGATGCGCCCGCTGTCGAACATCTGCACGAAGGAGCGCTGGGTCTTGACGTAGTATTCAGGCTCCATCGTGATGTACTCATTGCTCCAGTCGATAGAAAATGCCAGCCGGCGCAGCGTCTTTCTCATCTTCTCTATATTTTTTGTCGTCAGCTCAATACACATGCGCCTGAACTCTTCCCTTGAGACCTGGCTCTTCGTGATACCGTTCAGCTCCTCAACCTTGACCTCGGTAGGAAGCCCGTGGCAGTCCCAGCCCTCGGGAAACATCACGTTGAATCCTCTCATCCGTTTGTAGCGCGCCACAAAGTCGATGTAGCACCAGTTAAGCGAATTGCCGATGTGGAAATTACCTGTGGGATAAGGCGGAGGGGTATCTATGACGAATCGCGGCTTTTCGGATACGGGGTCAAAATAGTACAGTTCGTCCTTCCATGATGCGAGCCATTTCTCCTCAACCTCTCTGTAATCGTATTCCCTGGGTATCTCCATATGTATCGCGCCTCTCAAATTACCTGCCAGATTAATAGAAGTATCGGTTCAGCTGACTGCACAGTTCATCGCTCAGCGCCCACATACATTATCGGGCACCGGGCTTTCAATCCTGGACTACCAGTACCTTCAGCGACTCTCTGGCCTCTCCCGCTATCCTGAATCCCTGCAGTATGTCCTCAAGCCTGAACCTGTGCGTTATCATGTCCCTGACGTGTATCTTCCCGTCCCTTATGAGCGCGAGCGCCTGAGCGAGGTCGTCCGGCGCCGCACCATAGCTTGAGACAAGCGACAGCTCGTTCCTCCAGAAATCCTCGACCGGTATCGTGATATTCCTGTTGGGAATTGCGAAGAGCATTATGACACCTTTGCGGTCTATGTACCTGAACGCAGCCTCAAATGCGGACATCGCGCCGGTGCATATGATTATCCGGTCTGCCTTTATGCAGGGCTCCTGGCTGGCATCATAAGCCTCATCAGCCCCGGATTCCCTGGCTTTTTCAAGCCTGTACTCGTTGATATCAGTGGCAAGCACTCTTGCGCCCGCAAGCTTTGCAAGCCGGATGTTAAGCAGCCCGGACACGCCCGAGCCCATGACGAGCACGGTCTGACCCCTGCCTACCCCGATGAGCCTCTGCGCCCTCACAACGCAGGCAAGG
>DUGO01000114.1 GCA_013331375.1 Candidatus Methanoperedentaceae archaeon
TGCCACCTTCTGCCTCGCCTGTTCAACCGCCTGCCTTGCGTCCCTGCCCATGACGTGCAGGCTCGACGCATTACCGTATCTTTCCGAGAAGTACGGCATCATTGCTTCAACCACAAGCGGGTCTGCAGGTGAGGTTGCGGCGTGGTCCATATAGATGCTTCTCATAGGTACTACCTGGCTCCTATTGTTCTTTGGTTGATGAATATACTTAACGATGCTGGCAAAAGCCCGAAGTATTGAATATCAATTCAGATTCCAGTGGAAATAAAGGGGTNNTCGTAGAACCGCGTGTAACCGAAGCCTGTCAGCCTGTGGAATTCCTCGTACAGCTCACCTGAGCTTATCCCGTCCTTGCCTGCGATGAGCCGCAGCAGAGAGGCATCATCCCTGTCAAGCGATTTCAGTACCGAGTTCAGGTGCGCAAGCCTGGACTTCTCGAACGAGCGCTCCACATCTTCCAGTGAGATTTTTCGTGCAGCCCTCTCTTCTGCCGCAAGTCCCGCGCGCTTGAGCAGGTCGATACCCACCCTGAGGTCGCCTACCTGCGTTGTGTAATCAACCACCTTTTCAAGAACGTCTTCCCCTATCACGTCAGGGAAAAAGCCGAGCTTTACCCTGCTGCGTAATATATCGTGCACCTCGTCCCTAGTATATCTCGGGAAATCCACCTCCTCAGGCGTGAACACGGATTCGACCCGCGGGTCAAGCGTATGCGGGACGCCTGTGTCGCTGAGGACTGCTATCACTCCCACCCTTGCACCCGGATGCGTCTCATGCACCCTGAGCAGGGAGTACATGACCTCGTTCACCTCGTTCTCGTAGAAGAGGNNCCCGAACATCTTCATGAAGACCTGTGAAAAAACCGTATAGCGGGTGGAGTTCGCCTGGCAGTTCACATAGACGGGTACGACTTTCGGCGTTACTTTTTCGATGTCCTCGAAAAGCTTCAGGATGGCAGTTGTTTTTCCTGTGCCCGGGGAACCTGTGCACATGACATTGAGCGGTCTCATGCCGCGCAGTGCTGGGCGGATGCTGTGCGCGAGCACCTGTGCCTGCGCCTCGCGGTGCAGGAACTGCTCAGGTACATAGTCCAGCTCGAACACTTCGCCATTATTGAAAATGGTCTGGTCCCACATCAGCAGGTCTTTCATGGCTGAATACTTTCGCTCTGCTTAAGATTAAGGTTTTGATGGCGATTCTCTTGATGTTGGATTTCAAGGGAGCTCACCTTGCGCCCCCACCGCCGCCACCGAAGCCGCCATCACCCCCGAATCCGCCACCACTGCCTCCGTCTCCACCTGAATCCCATCCATCTCTTGTTAAGGGCGGAGAGGGGGGAGATGTCCGGTCATATGTTTCTCTGAAGTACGCAGGCATATCGGTCACCACATTGACCTCAGGTATCTGGATATTAAGTTCTTTCATGGTTTTGGCAACTCTATCTCCCACTCCGAGCGCTGTTGCGTAGACCAGCCACTCCTGCCACATCGCTACATCTTCGGTCGCATATTTCTTGATCAGGGTGAAATCTGAAAGGAACGTCTTGAAGGCATCCCATTCAAGTTTTTCTTTATAATAATTCTCCTTCCATTTTCCAAAAAGCGCTGATGAAACGAACAGAGATGGAACCGACTGCACTAAGAGGATCAGGGATGTATATACGCCCGCATCCAGTGATAGATACATTGACAGACTGATGGTAGCCAATGCCACAAAGAAGAACAACCCAAACACCATCCAGGCATATTTCTTTCCACTCATGACGAATTCACCTGCGATCTTTTTTTCCGGCACTTTCCGCAGGTCATTCATCCCATCCCGAATGAGGTTGAGTTCAGACTTTGCCCCACTATCTCCACTTATTATCGCAGCCCTCAGCGCTTCGATTTTTTCCTCAAACGCTTTAGTATCAAATACGGATCCTTCAGAATATCTCTCCAAAAATTCGAACACCTTTATTTCATATTCATCTTTCAGGATTTCGGGTTTTTTCAGAAGTTTAATTTTTAATCTATCTTTGGTTTCGATATTTATGATTTCGCGTTTATGCAGGTCGAGAAGCGTCGCATAAAATCCATTTTCGTCATAATCAAAGGGATCTTTTCTGAACACCAGGTTAACGAGCCAAGGTTTCCTGCTCCTTGGAACGTAACTCAGGAACTACGGCACAGTGAACGATTTCTCCCTGCCGAATTTATAATACATCAATGCGAGAATGACTGGAATTAGAAATACCGTAGCTTTCAAAGTTCGGTATATCAGCGAACCTGTGGAATATCTTTCATTCGCTGAAAGTGTCTTTTCTTTGACGCCAGGCACAGACTTCGGAAATCCCTGCATAACTTCGATGATCTTGGGATTGAGCAGCATCTCAATCCCCAGAAGTGAATCCTGTGAGCTTGCTCCTGTTATAATCCAGGTCTCACGTTCCTTCCTCACTTCCTGCGCCAAAGAATGCACGAAAACCTGAGAAATAAAACCGTCTGGGTCATGGATTGTCACAGTTACCCTGTCATAGGGCAGATGATCATCCGTGAGTTTCAAATTCAAATGGCAATATTCAGAATCACACTCAAAAGGTGGAAAAACCTTGAAAACATAACGAATTCTATACGTCCCGGCTTTGAATCTATCAGACTTGTAACCACCCGCCTCATTCATCGACGCAAGGGATGATACTTGACTTGCGTATTCCTGATTGGAATCAGAGAGGATCGTGGTATTCTCCTGAAAGTCTTTTATATAGGGAATCGCCCCGTCAGGTGAATCGATAGTAATCAGCTCAACATGAGGAGTTTTTCCAACGGTTATTCCCCACGATGTGGTCTTATCACCCGGACTTCCATATGATAGAGGGACCTTCCAGTTTCTGTATAGCATTCGGTAGGTATCAGATTCCTCTATCCTGTAGACAAACGTCTCCTCAAGCGTTCCGTTCAGGTACAGGTCTGCACTATAGCTATCCACATATACGTCGCCGCATCCAAAAGTGCAGATACCAATAATATTGGAAAATCCTCCTGTCAAAAACAGACCTGCCATTCCAATCAATGTCACAACGACAAGGAGAATGGCGATCTGCTTTTTCTCGCTTGATTCGCTCATACCTGCCACTTGAGATCCGGTCTCTTCGAGATCTCTTCCTCGAACTCAAGATATGTCAGCTTCGTGAATCCAAGTGTGGAACCCACGATATTGGATGGCACAACATCTGTCATCGTATTGAACTCCTGAACTATGTTGTTGTAGGTATACCTGTGCCTTGCAATCTCATCTTCAACATCTTTTATTGCACCCATGAGTTGCCCGACAGTCTCTTGAGTCTTCAGGTTCGGGTAGTTTTCCATTGATACAAGGATGTTTCCCAGGATCCTGCGCGATTCTGCCTCGATACTTGCGATTGCACTAGCATCTGCCCTCAGGACGTTTGATCTCATTTCCGTTATCTTTTCAAGGGTTTGCTTTTCGAATTTTGCATAGCTCTGAACTGATTCAGCGAGCTGGGATATCATGTCAAGTCTCTTCTTCAATGCGACCCTTATCTGGCCCAGTGTGGCAAGTGAGCCATTCTTGAGCTGCTGATATCGATTGTAAATAGATGCTGCATATGCTATAAATAATATTATAATTACCAGAATCAGTAACACAACAGCTTCCAGTGTCCCCATGAGCGGATATTACGCATTAATATACTATAAATCTAACTGACTCTGGGGCAGCAAATATTTAGGTTATGGGATGCTGCAATACATCTGAGCGTTATGTACACGAATGAAGAGCTTCGAAAGCTCCTTGAGCATCAAGCGCTGCTTGTGAACCACGACGAGCCCTTTGTGCTCGCAAGCGGAATCAAAAGCCCGTATATCTTCAACGTGAAGAACATCTGCTTCAACGAGGGCTCTGTGCTGCTTGCAGATGCCATCCTCACGCTGCTCGAAGACGAGCATTTCGACTATATAGCAGGCATGGAGGTGGGCGCGATACCCATAATCAGCGCGGTATGCACGCGCAGCAGGTCTGTGCCGGGCAGGAAGCCGGTGAACGGCTTTTTCGTGAGAAAAGAGGCAAAGAGGCACGGCACGAAAGCAAGAATAGATGGGATACGCGACCTGCCGCCGTCGCAGGTCATCGTCATCGAGGATGTGACCACGACAGGCGGCTCAGTAATCGGTGTGATAAACGTATTGCGCTCCCTGGGCTGCACGGTGGAAAAAGTTATAACCGTGATTGACAGGCTTGAGGGGGCAGAGGATGCTCTTGGAAAAGAGGGGGTAGAGCTGGTAGCGCTCTTCAAGGTCGGGGATTTCAGCATACCTGCTGAAGATGCATTGGAGAAAAACAGGGGCGTACAAAATTAGCCCCAGTTTACCAGCGTTCTATTCAGTTATACCGCACGCGCCCTGAAGACCTGGTTTTCTATCTTGGTTAAGTTATCATAATACGTGTCTGTTGGGGCGTTTTGAGGAGCGCCCGCCAGTTTTCTTCTCAGTTCATCGTTTTCCTTTTCAAGTTCACCAACCCTGTCGAAAATTTTTTCAATTGCATCGTCCTTTATGGCTTTACGCTCCTTGAAATCACTTTTCAATCCCAGGGAGCCGAGAAAGCCAGTCCATCCTGCTCCTACCACCAGAGCCTGCAGCATGTCGCGCGCGAGGAGGGCGGCAAAAAACCCCCCAAGTATTGCGTATATGAAGGCTGCCAGGGCGAACTGGCGCCACATTTCTGCCCTGATATCGTCCCTCAGGTTATTCACCGTACTTTCAACTGCTTTGATGACCTCCGGATCCTTGTCCGGAGCTGTTATCATTCGTTCCAGCTCTCCGGTCCATTTCTCAAGTTGTTTGTTATTCGCGTCGATCTTTGCCTGCCCGGCAGTCCCGGGTACTGCGCCCCCTATCAGACCGAAAATCGTAACAAGGGCTCCGATGACCCCAAGAACCGAAAACAGCGCGCCAAGCTTCCAGTCGGGAGAGGGACCGCTTGCCCATGCAAACAGGTTTGCCACATTCACAGCGTTCACGTCAGGTGTCGCTTCCGCTCCCTGGGCAGGCACTCCACCGACCCACAGAACCATTGTAGCAGCAGCTACTGCAATTGCCAAGTATATCTTTTTCATGATATGCCTCCGGGATATTCCCGTATTTGAAGTATGCGGAACGATTATAAATGATTTTTCATGACATGAAAAGTTCATGTCATAAGCAACCGCTCAAGCCCGGACTCTATCTTTTCCACAAGAGTATGCGGCACCCCGACCACCATCTCCTCATCCCCGTATCCGCTGTGCTTGCGCGAGCCCCTGCAGCCCACGGATATGCCTGCGCGGTGCGTCTCGATGGGATATGCGGTGCAGTCCCCGCAGACCGAGGCAGTGCCGCCATTCGCGCACACCACGCGCCTGCCGTCGTTAAAGGATAATGCCTGCACTACGAGCATTGCCTTTGCGGGTCTCAGAAAAAGAATCACTGCAAGGAACTCGGGTGAGTCGCCATAAGGGAAAATCCTGATGGAAGTATACGAACGCTGAAGCCGCGGAAGGACATTTGCGGCTCGTCCTGCGGCTCTCTTATCCCTGTACCTGCCGGAAGCCGCATAATAGTCCCGCGGTGATGCATCACTTTTCCCCAGTATGTAACTACCGACAGGGCACCCCTGCGACGATATATGGAAGGACTCTCCGTATCTCGCCCTCTGCACGAGTTCGCAGAAGAGAGCATCTGTGGTTGGCGCGTCTTCGTGCGAGAGCGATACGCACACAGGGCTTCCTCGTTCCATCAGGTCTTTGAGTCGTGGAGAATCCATGAGTTAGAGTCTGCAATAAATGATAAAAACCTTCCTGAGCCGCTGGCGGTTACCAATTCATAGATCGCCATTTAATTTAAAGTTTTTTATACGTTTGCGGTGGACTTTTGCATAAAAGCAAAAATAACATTTGGTTTTCATAGCAGATGGGCAACCAATTCGACAGGATAACAGGATTTACAGGATAAGTGTTGTTTATCCAGTTAATCCTGTTCATCCAGTCTAAAATTCATAAATGGACTAAATTGGGGCGCTCCGCAAAATGGTACTTCGACTTATTACGTACCACGCCAGCGATGTGTTGGTATAAATAACAACTAACTCATAGCGTCTGAATAAGAAAAGTTACCAACGGTTCGGGCAGGCATTGGTAACTTCCCTCTATGCACGCATCAAAACCTATTTGGCGTTACCTGCTGTAGTTTATGGCATGCCAGCCATAGAAACACGATGCCTGACTAAAACGTATAACAGCCAGGCAGCTGTCTGTGATTTAAGCTTTGAGGTTGCGAAGGGCGAGATATTCGGCATCGTAGGACCCAACGGCGCCGGAAAGACCACGACGCTGAAGATGCTGTCAGGGCTCATAGCGCCGGCTTCAGGCGATATCAGGATTAACGGGCTCGGCTATGGCACACATGCGCTTGAAATCAAGCAGACGCTCGGATACCTGCCTGAGGAAAGCCCGCTGTACGAGGGCATGCGCGCGCACGACTATTTGATGTTTTTTGCAGAGGTCTTCGGCGTGGAAAAAAAGGTCGCAAAGGAGCGCATTGACAGCCTGCTCGAAGCGCTGCAGCTCGATGCAGGTGACAGGAAAATCGGCGACATGTCAAAGGGGATGCAGCGCAAGGTGGCGATAGCCCGTGCCCTGATAAACGACCCCGAGATACTCATATTCGACGAGATGACCTCTGGGCTTGACCCTATCACCTCGAAATACCTGGTTGATTTTGTGGGCAGCCTCAGGGAACGGGGCAAGACCGTGGTGTTCAGCGCACACAACCTGTACCAGGTCGAGACCCTGTGCGACCGCATCCTGATACTGAAGAACGGGAGACAGGTTGCTGCCGGCACGCTGGCTGATATCAAGCGCTCCTGCGGGGGCGTGGAATACTCAATCGATTTCAAATCCGAAAAGCCGCAATTTGATGTGGAATCGAAGAACGGGTCTTACGTCTTTTCCACGAGTGAACGCGATGAATTTACGGGGGTCACACAGTGGGCTGCGTCCCACGGGGAGATATTAGATATAAGGACGCGGGAGCTGCCGCTCGAGGAGATTTTCCTGCGGCTTATGAAGGATTGACGACATTGCGTGAGAAATTATGAGCCTGCAGGAGCTTCTTCGGGAATGGTACAATGACCCCGACATCAGGGCAAAAGTACTGCGCTGGCTATGGCTTGTGTCACTCGGGATGCTGGTGCTTGGGTATGCGATAATGGCGTATATGCTATTCTTTAAGCCGTAACATCCTCACCGCAAGGTGCGCGGCATTCGCGCCGTTGTCTATGCCCACGCATGCAACCGGTACTCCGGGAGGCATCTGGGCAATGGCAAGCAGCGCGTCAAGCCCTCCGAGCTTTGCACTCACTGGCACGCCTATGACCGGCTTTCTGGTCTTTGAGGCTATCACGCCGGGCAGCGCAGCCGAAAGCCCTGCTATGGCGATAAAGACGAGGGCATCGGTCTTCCGGATATATGCATCAAGCTCATCCGGGTTCCTGTGCGCAGACAACACCTTTACCTCGAAGGATATCCCGCTGTCCTCAAGCACCTTTGCGGCTTTTTCCGCCACCGCTCTGTCTGACTCAGAGCCCATGACGACTGCTACGGATGGCATGACTCTTTATTTGAGGGCAATGAATAAAAAACTTGCTCAATCAAATTTATATTTCAGTGAATTAATAAGGATAACCATGCGAAGCGCGAAAATCTCAAGAAAGACACGCGAGACAGGCGTTGACATCAGGCTCACGCTTGAGGGAAGCGGGAACACGGACATCAATACAGGCATCTCATTCCTTGACCACATGCTGAACTCGTTCGCAAAGCATGCACAGTTCGACCTCTCGGTAAGCGCAGCAGGCGACGTCTCGGTTGACGACCACCACACTGTCGAGGATGTTGGCATAGCCCTGGGCAGCGCGCTTGCGAAGGCGCTTGGTGACAAGAAAGGGATTGCGCGCTTCGGCGATGCACGAGTGCCTATGGACGAGGCGCTTGCCACTGTCGCGGTTGACATAAGCGGCAGGAGCTACCTGGTTTTCGAGGCGCAGTTCTCCGGGGTTAAAGTCGGCGACCTCTCAACGCAGATGGCAAAGCATTTCTTCGAATCGCTCGCAAACAACGCTGGCATCACGCTCCACATGCACGTTTCAGGAGAGAACGACCATCATAAGATTGAAGCTCTCTTCAAGGCTTTCGGCGTTGCCATGCGGCGCGCTTCAAAGGTAAGCGGCACAGAGGTGCCGAGCACGAAAGGCGTGCTTTAAGGTTGCTGCAAGGCGCACTTCATCCGGTCAGGAATGCCCTTGTTATCAGGTAAATAAGGTCCCCATAGACGATAGCCACAAAGAACCCCAGCGTAATCGGTATCATGAACGGCAGCCCGGGGGTAACCCATACCTTTCGTCCTATGAGCCCCTCGTCCCTGAGCTTAAGAAGCTCTGCATGCACCTCATCCGTCACCACAACCCCGCTGCGCCTGAAGGTCAGCAATACACCGCCCTCAGCCCTCTCGTACTGGTGCATCAGCTTCACATGCTTGCCCTTCAGCTCAGAGATATCGCACATGTAGCCCACGTGCAGGTAGGCAGGGTTCCCGACCTTGCTTATCGTCAGGTGCGTCAGGTTATAGATGAGCAGGAACATAGGCACCACAATGGTCAGGAGCACGGCGTTCCCGAATATGCTGAATGCAAAGATGTCTATGAGCGGCTTCCCGGCTACCGGCAGGCTATAGCCCCATATATCCAGAACAGGATATGCAGGGATAATTATGGAAAGCACTATCAGCACCTTGGCATCGGCTCCGCCGAAGGCTCCGAACTCGAACAGCAGGTAAACGAATACGAATATGAACCCGGCTGAGAAGGCAAGCACGTACAGGTACGGAAGCCTGTACACGCTGAGGTCATAGAGAGTGAACTGTATCCCTATTGCAAGCATCACGAGCCAGACCCTGTTCGACACCCTGCGGGTCCTGAGGTCTGAATAGCATGAGTACAAAAGGAATGGTATCACGAACAATATCTTGAACAGCTCAAGCATGGGGACAGAAACGGGCTCTTAGTACATATAATGTTAGTCCTTAGAATAATAACTTTGAATAAGAGTATTATTAATGAGCATCACATGTTTATTTAAGACCCCTCATATGCTTTCTTTAATTTCCCGATGTCAAACTTCTTCATTTTCAGGAACGCATTCGTGACGCGCTCCACCCTCTCTACAAGTGCAGTTTTTGAGCGGATAAATGTATCGAAGCGGCAGCCTCTGCAACAGATTCCTTAAAGTGCTTTAGAAACATAACCTATAACTTGACAGGGTGGGGTGCGCGGGATGTTCACGCCTGTAAAGATGGAACGGCTATTCGCAGCTGTGCCAAAGGATTTGTCTGGCAGCGTTATCGCAGCTCTCGGGGAGACAGGAGCCTGCCATTTCATCGCGCCAGCCGTGGGAGCTTTGGACCTTTCGGACAGGAAGCGGCTTTTGGCAGCGGTCGAGCGGCGGCTTGATGAGCGGCTCTTCAGCCTGCCAGAAGGAGCTAAGGTTCGAACCGGCATCGAAATCTCAAGCAACGCAGACCGCGCGCTCTCTGAGCTTGCATGGGAAGCCATGTCGCCAGCTCTTTCGCGCGCAAGGGCGCTTGAGATACGAAAAGCACTCCGGCGCCTGCAGTCCATCTATGCTGTGATGGAACTGTTCAGGGAGACGGCGCATACATACATGTTGGAGGCATGGGTGCCACATGGCATGGAAAACGTGGTCAGTGAAGCCATAGACAGGGCTTCAGGGGGCAGAGCCGTGGTAAGCATGTCCGCGCCAGAATTCGGGGATGCGCCTCCGACCCTGCTGTCAAATCCTGTGTACATGAGACCATTTGAATACCTTGTGAAAAAATACGGTCTGCCCTCCTACTACGAGATAGACCCCACATGCGTTATTTTTGTGAGCTTTCCGCTGATATTCGGGATGATGTACGGGGATATAGGGCACGGCATAGTGCTGCTTGCCCTCAGCATGCTGGTTTATTTTATAGAAAAATTCTGGCGGCGGACACAGCTGAGTGATCTCGGTCCCATCCTCGTGTTCTGCGCCTTCTACTCGATCGTTTTCGGTCTCCTCTACGGTGAGGCGTTCGGCATGGAGATTGAGCCTCAGTGGCGCCGTCCCTCAGATAACATCGCATATTTCCTTGTATTATCAGTGTGGATAGGCGTTGCGCACCATGTCATAGGGTTCATATTGAACGCGATAAACCTGTGGAAGAACAAGAAGTACCTCCGGTCTATATTCCAGTTCCAGTGGATCATATTCTCAGCCACAAACATACTTTTCGTCATCAGCAGCTTTGACCGGGGATACATAGATACCCCATCCCTATGGATACTGGTGCTCGTGCCTGCACTGGTCATGGATGCCGAGGGGATATATATTAATAAAATAGAAGGCAAGGGCATCCTCTCGGGTGCAATGGTGCCTTTTTATCTGGGTCTTAAGTACTCATTGAATCTTATCTCGTATATGCGGCTTGTGATAATGGCTCTTGTACACTCGACCGTGAGCGCCACGATCATCGCGGTCAGCGCAGAGACTGGGGCATCTCTTGTGGTGAGCGGGCTTGTGACAGTCGTCCTGATAATCGTGGTGGACACCTTCGTGGTGCTCGTCCAGACTCTCAGGCTGCACTGGGTGGAGTGGTTTTATATCTTTTATAAGGGACGGGGAATTGAGTTCAGCCCATTCCGATTGCAGCTATGACCTCCTGCTCCTGCGTATCCCCTGCCATACCCGCAGCCGCAGGCTGTCAGGGACGGAATCAATAAGCGCAGGGTCAAGCCCGGCTGCCGTGATCCATGCATGGATGGCTCTATCCTTTTCACCGAGCTCAAGATACACAAATCCTGCGCTCTGGAAAGCCTTAGCGAACTCAGGGTCGGTGCCGATTGCTGCCTCAAATTCCCTGCCAGCCTCAGCATATCTCCCAAGCCCGAAGTAGACCTGCCCCAGTTCATAGTGGGACTGTGCGCCGGAAGGGTCAAGCTGTATGGATTCGCCGAACTCCCTGATGGCATCGTCATATCTCTCCATTGATGCAAGCACAATACCCAGGTTGCGGTGGGCTTCGGCATATCCGGGCTTGAGCCTCAGTGCATCCGCCAGCTCTGCGAGCGCACGCTCAGGCATCCCGCGCTCGGCAAACACGCATGCGAGGTTGCTTTTCGCCTCCGCGTATCCAGGATTCAATGCAATGGCTTTTGCAAGCTCTGCTTCAGCTTCGTCCAGTCTGCCCATCCGCCAGTATACGACTGCGAGGTTGTTGTGCGCTTCCGGGTACCCTGGGACGAGCCTGAGGGCACAGTCGAGCTCCTCCATCGCGTCATCGTATCTGCCAGTCTTACTGTACGCGATCCCGAGATTGTCATGGATGATATGTGCAAGCCCGATCCCCCTGGTGACATGGAAGAAGGAATAATACTCTGATACAAACCTGTATGTCTCCTCGTCCATAGTAGATACCTCATCTTTGCTCTTAAGGAAATGGAAACCGTCCCTGCGCTCATACGCGGACTCGACATCGATCTCCCTGATGGAGTCTATGCTGAAATCAACGAATATCTTTGTCCCTGGGGAGAAGCCGTCGATGAGCGTGAACACGTGCCTGCCACCGCTTGCAGCCAGGGTATCGAGCGACAGGAGTCGAAGGAATATGTATCCGAGCTGGGTAATGGCTGCACAGGATGCAAGCATCTCCTTCTCCACATCCTTTTCAGCCATTGACATCCTCGAATTATCTATTACTGAAAAAATATCTTCACGTTTGGTGTTAAGACCGTTGACAAGAAGCATGAGCAATTTCACGGGTGCGTCGGGACGATAATATCCCTTCGCTTCCAGGCTCTGCATAATACTGGTCAAAGAAGATGACAATCCGCCTGGATCTTGATGTTCTATGGACATGACTGCGGATTCTCTCATATGCTCAAAATCGATCTCTATAAGTAAGTTGTCCAGTTCATCAAGGATCTCCTGTACATCATCATTCCGGTATCCGAGCTCCAGGAGAAGCTCTTTTACTGCAGGATTCTTGATGTCTACCATGTTCAGTGAACAGTAATGAGATCTCTATGCTAAAAATGCTTTCCGCTGGTAGATTTAATCAATCAGTTAATAGGATACTTCGAAACTATAGCCCAATCCAGACAGTTAATACTCTTGACAGATGCAAAATTAAATTAATTCAGACGGGGTTAGGGTTCATGTGTGCTTTTGAAGGGCATACAAAAAGCTCCCGCGTAGGAGAGCTTGACGTGTAGCAGTGGAAAAAAATATAGATACCTGCAAAATATGAACCCTCCAATAACCC
>DUGO01000190.1:0-444 GCA_013331375.1 Candidatus Methanoperedentaceae archaeon
ATGGAAAGACTTCTCGTCGCCGACTTCAAGGGTGATCCAGAGTTCGAAGGATTTGAGCCGCAGGTATTCGATGATCCAATCAACGGCAGGGGTATGAGAGTGCTCCGCTATAGAAAGGATAGAAAAGTCGATGTTTACTGGCAGCCTGGTGTCAGGGTTGACAGGAGCACGTTAGCAGTTGGCTCAGGGATAGAAGATTTTATGATGACAACCATCGAACCGACGCGTTTTGAACTCACCGAAAGCAACCTGGACCTCCATGTTGCATTCACCGATGCAAAGGAACGCAAGGTTGAGCTGCGCGTCCACGAGGATATTCAGGGAAAGCGCGGTTTCCCGCTGCTTGCGCCACTTGGCGCTGATGTCAAGAAGCCGCCAAGACTTATGTTCGTATTCATGCCAGACATCGACCTTGTCCGCCGCTCCGGGTCTCTGGTGGAAGGA
>DUGO01000190.1:449-3148 GCA_013331375.1 Candidatus Methanoperedentaceae archaeon
TGAACTGGCAGCGCGTGTGGTTCGTGCGATATGTCCCTCATCCAGTCATAGCTGCGCTGAATCCTCCAATGAGCAGACCATTGATGATTGAGATGTCTGCACCCGGAAGGGCAGAAGTTGATGGAATGATGATAACCATGGATGATAAAGGAAGCATCTCCAGCATAAGCGCAGGAATTGAGCCTTGCCATGTCAGGCTGGATTTTTCTCCCGGCTTTCCCAACTTGCTTGAGATACCGGATCGAGGTTCCGCTGCCGGCAAATGGAAAATCCAAATTGCAGGAGTGAATATTACGGGCGGCTCATACAGCGCTTTGCGAGATGGTAACCGTGCGACTGTTGAGCTTGATGTCACTGAAAACTGGAAACCATCAGGTTTGCCTCTCAGTATGGAGATATTCACACGCGCTGTGCCTGTGTTTCGCACATGGCCTGCCACTTACAGGTGGCGGGGTGTGGTCGGACTTGGTATGGAACCAGTAATGTCAGGAACATGGGAGCGAAAAGAAGGCAGAACGAAATGATAGTTAGAGAGTAAAAGGAGGTTATAAGATGTTAAGAGAAATATCGATCGCCCTGATAGCAGTATTACTATTGGCAGGTTTGATCCTTGCACTGAACTATCAGAGCGATATCAGTAAAGCGCAGGAACGGATACGAAAAGGTCATATCATAGAAACGGCCTGCGGTCCAATTGAATACAGTACAGAAGGAGAAGGCCCAAATGTGCTTGTGGTACATGGTGCAGGGGGTGGATTTGATCAGGGATTGTGGTTTGCAAATGTGCGAATGTCAAAAGAATTTCATATCATAGCCCCTTCACGTTTTGGCTATCTTGGCACTCCTCTTCCAACAAATGCTTCTCCGGTTGAACAGGCAGATGCATATGCCTGTCTGCTCGATGCTCTGAAAATAGATAAAGCGGCTGTCGTCGGTGGATCTGCTGGAGCTTTTTCTTCCATGCAATTCGCCCTTCGCCATCCGGACAGGGTCTCATCTCTTGTCCTGATAGTTCCTGCAGCATGGGCACCTGCTTCAAATACAACAACTCAGGAGGTTGCATCCTCAAATTTCATTCTGGATGTTGTGCTGCGGTCAGACCCTATATTCTGGTTCTTCACTAAAATCGGAAGATCAGATATGATTACCTTCTTTGGCGTTTCAAAGGAGGCTCAATCCAGGATCACCCCGGAAGATGATAAAAGGATTTCCGAACTTATAGATAATTTATTGCCTGTAAGCAGAAGAGTTGACGGGATGGTCAACGATGGGATAAATCATGCTAAAAGAGAACGTTATCCACTGGAAAACATAAGTGTCCCGACACTTGTGATCGATGCCGCGGACGTAGGAACATATACCGGTTCAAAATACACTGCTGAAAACATACCTGGAGCCAGATTCATAGAGTTTGAAACTGGCGGTCATCTGTTGATCGGACATGAGGAAGAAGTGCGAAAAGTGGTGACCGAGTTCCTGAAAGGGCATTTTGCGAATTGAGTAAGGAGGAGAAAGAGTTATGAGTATTCGTGCATCGGATTGGCAAAAACGCGTCGTATTGCTGCTTGTCATCGTGCTGGCAACTGTAGCTGCTCTGGATCAGTTCACGCCGCCCAATGTCGTTCCGTCAAGCGCTCCGCCAGGTGACTTTTCCGCCGAGCGGGCAATGGAACATCTGAAGATCATTGCCAGAGAACCGCGCCCGCTGGGATCCCAGGCTAATGCCGATGTCCGTGATTATCTGATTGATACTTTAAGTTCAATGGGATTATCCCCGGAGATTCAGACCACTACAGATGTCCAGCGCTGGCCAGGTTCTGATATATTCCAGGTCGGCACAGTGCACAATGTGGTCGTGCGTCTTCCCGGCACTGAAAGCACACGGGCCATACTGCTGGATGCGCACTACGATGGCAGTGCCGTTGGTCCTGCAGCCAGTGACTGTGGCTCCTGTGTGGTAACGCTGTTAGAAACTCTGCGAGCGCTCAAGGCTGGTCCCCCACTTAAGAATGATATAATTTTTGTTTTCACTGATGGCGAAGAGAATGGTGATATTGGCGCTGCTGCATTTGCATCTGAACACCATTTCATGAAAGATGTGGGTCTGGCGATCAACTTCGAGGCACTGGGGAGCAGAGGTCCTGCTCAACTCTATGTCACGAGTCAGAAAAATGGCTGGCTCATGGATCAATTTTTCAAGGCTGCGCCATACCCGCTTGCATCTTCCTTCTTTACTGACCTTATGGGTTTCTTCCCGGGTGCACGTCCGGGCTGCGATCTTGAGGAGTACATGGACCGCGGCAGAGCTGGATTTGCTTTCTTATACGCAGGAGACACATCCGCCTATCATACCATGCGCGATAATGTTGAAGTCATAGACCCAAGAAGCATTCAGCACCAGGGATCCTATGCGCTCTCACTTGCGCGTCATTTCGGAAATATGGATTTGAACGCTATGCCAGACAAGCCAAATGCAGTATTCTTTAATGTTTTCCGAAATGTGACTGTTTATTATTCCGGGAGCTGGATCATTCCGCTTGCTGTTTTTACCAGTTCAATGTTCATGTTAATCATTGTGCTCGGTTTTTACCGCAAGCATCTGACGGTGAGTGGGCTTATCTCGGGAGCTTTCGCCTTTTTATTCAGCGTCGTTATTACGATGTTGCTCGTGATCGTTGTCTGGCAGGCAGTAAGAACGT